>JAQVVW010000147.1 GCA_028698765.1 Methanoculleus sp.
CCCCGACAGTTTCGCAACTCTCCCCCGGGGGAGACTCGGGCCCGATTTATCCTCCTGCGCCAACCCTGAGTCATGGACACGCGCACCTTCACCGTAAAGCCGGTCGGCATCGTGCATGCCGACGGCGAATCGTTCTCGATCGAGGTTGCCGGACGGTTCCGGCCCGCGCTCCAGGACTGGAGGGGTTCAGCCACATCGTCGTGCTCTGGTGGGGCGACCGGGTCGATATACCGGAGTGCCGGAGCGAAACAGCCTGCACAAGACCATACGCGAGGGGCCCGGAGACGATCGGGGTCTTCGCCACCCGGTCCCCCGTCCGGCCGAACCCGATCGCGCTCTCGGTCGTCCCGGTCATCGGTATCGATACCGCGTCTGGCACCATCAGGGTCGCATATATCGATGCCGACGATGCGACGCCGGTGCTGGACATCAAACCCTACCTCCCGGCCACCGAACGAGTCCGGGATGCGGACGTGCCGGCCTGGTCGTCTCACTGGCCGCAGTGGTACGAAGAGAACGAGGGGTTCGACTGGGCGGCGGAGTTCACCTTCGAGAAGTGATACAGGAGATCGCGACCGGTCTTCCGGTGCAAAAAAAAGCAGGGTTATTTGACCCTGCCGAACTCCTGGCTCACGTCCGCTGCAGAGTGGAAGGTCTTGTCCTGGAACATCTCGAGGACCTGGATCACCGCGTCGGGTGCGTTTTTACTCCGTGCGTGGCTGATCAGGTCACTCTTGCCGGCCGGGTAGTCCATACCGCCGAGGTACTTCTGGAATGCGGATGCACTCAGTTCCTGGACGGAGGAAGCCTGTGCTGCAGAGGCCATGCCGCCTTTAACTGAAGGTCTCTCTTCTGCCATAGTTCTCACCACCTCATTTACCTGCATCCCGCATCACGGGACACAGGGCTGCCCCATAGATCCGATTGAATAAAAAAGTTGTCGTCGTTAAAAGCGAAAATGCCTGCAACTCAGCGAGAGAACGTTTCGTGCAGGGAGTGGTGACGGCTGCGCCGGGCGGGCGGGCGGTTCGTCCTCCCGGACAATCCCGGGGGAGAGAGTCTCCTGATGGAAGAGACGGCATCCCGGGGTCGGGCGCGTCCGGCGGGATAACTGCAACGGCAGGAGGTACGGAACCGTCCATACCGACAATCAGAGATGAGGTTCGCGGGAACCCCGACTCTTCAAAAATGTGGGATATTCAGAGTACTGTTCTTGAGGGGTACCTAATACCGCCTGAAGTCGTTTCTCGGTCTCGGGGGCCGAGCTTCATCGATCTTCAGGGTACGGCCTTCGAATACAGTGTCGTTCAGGGCTTCCTTTGCTGCCTCAGCCTCTTCGGGGCTGGACATCTCGACGAACCCGAACCCTTTGCGCTCGATGACTCTGACGTCACTTACCGTCCCATACTGGCTGAACAGTTCTTTCAGTTGCTCTTCATTTACCGAGTAGGTGAGGTTACCGACGTACAGCTTGTTGCTTTCCATTCAAAGATCCTCTTCACAGATGTACGCTCAAACCTTAATTATTCTTCGGAAGAAAAACTAGAGAGCGGTTTCGGGTCAGCTCTCCCGGCAGGTGGCCGCACCGCTGCCGGGATCATCCATTTCCAGTGCAGGTGCGGCGTCCTGAAGACCGGATCCCGGGCGGGATATCGTTGATCTGGAAGTCCGCCCGGCCCGCGGGATCACAGTTCTGCGGATCTCCCCGGCGATAGATACTTTAATGATGACCCGGGTCATTGATATACACTCTCAGGTAAATATTGGGCGAGATACGCCGCCGCCTGCGAGGGAGTTGATTAACTGACAAATACACGAGGAAGACAGAACAACGAAGGCGAAGAGATCGTTCGCGTACGATTGCCGAAGAAGAGAAACCAGGAGATATTCGCCCGGGCCGACCTGATGCTCGGAGCAAACCACATCCGTGTCCGCTGCGAGGACGGCGTCACGCGTACGGGAAGGATTAAGGGTAAGATCAAGAAGCGGCTCTGGATACGCGAAGGCGACCTCCTGATCGTCGTCCCCTGGAGTTTCCAGGACGAGAAGTGCGATATCGTCTACCGGTACATCAAGCCTCAGGTAGACTGGCTCAAGAAGCACAACTACCTCAGTCAGTAACCCTCTGCATTTTGCGCGCCGGGCTGAGGCATCGTCGCCTTCCGGCAGGGCCCCATACCCGATTGGGGGCGGACTTAATCCGGTTTTTGTCCTTTTCGGGAATCGTTAGCGATGGCGTTCGAGATATCCGCTGCGGTATCGGTATGCACCAGCACGAACGTTCTGCTCACCGACGCCGTTACGCCTGCTGTTATCTGCATGGTGAACATGATGAGACGCAGGGCATCCTGGACCGTTCCCCCTTCCCACATCTCCCGGATGCACCGGTCGGCGACCCTCTTCGTGATATCGTTTCCGAGCACCACGAAGTTGCTTGCTCTCCCCTTCTGCGTCACCCGCAACCGCGAGTCGACGATCTCAGCGATCGCGTAGCTCCCCTTCGCAGCGTAGAGCCTCCTGCAGCGGACGCTCGCCCCCTCCGTCTCGGTCACCTCGCCGACGAGCACCCCGTCCCGCTGCGAGACCTTGGTTTTGTCGTCCCTGAGGCGGATCGTCACCCCGATCGCTTCTGCCCGCTCCGCGAGGTCGCTGTCCGAGGAGATCGAACCGCCGTAGAGTTCGCGCTCCAGCTCTTCAATGAGGGGTTCGTCCCCCCCGAATGCGATCTCCCGCATATCTCCTGCCATTACGGCGCCCTGTTCCCCGATGAAAGCAATCACAAGCGTCATACCATGAACCCGGAGCCCCCGGCACGGGGTGGGAGGCTGCAGTCACCCCAACTCCCCCATAACCGTATCAATCTGTCGATGCCCCTCCGGGTAGCCGTTTCATGCCGAAGGTTGCATGCCGGGCGGACCTGCGCGTGAAAAACATTCACGGATTTCAGCGGGGAGATGAACAATATTCACGCGTATGTATATACCGGAGTTCAAGGACGCCGTGATTTTCAGGAATTCTGGATATTATGTTTAAAGTTGCATAAAAGTGTCCGAAATCGTGCACTGGTTATGTATATTCATTAGAATCCAATATTCTAGTCATTCATCGACTTTTGGCAATAAATAAGTTAATATAATAAAATAGGTAAATACTCTCTCATGGCTGAACCCTTCTCACAGGAGATCGGGGTGTTTCAGGACGGCCTCACCATCCAGATCCCGATGTTCTACAAACTTATGGCAAGCATGCTCACCGTTGCAGTCATCCCCATCTTCCTGCTGGGGATCGTCTCGGCGGGGGATGCCGGGAGCGTCATCGCCACGCTCGGCCTGCAGAACAGCATCATCATCATGACCGTGCTCACGGTTCTCGTGGTCTTCATGTGGAGTTTTTTCCTTGCAAAGAGCATCACGACCCCCATCGAACAGCTTGCGAAGGCCGCGACCAGTGCAAGCCGGGGCGATCTCACAAACGTCGAGATCACGGTGACGAGCAACGACGAGATCGGCGAACTCGCAGTCGCGTTCAACCGCCTGATCAACTCCTACAAGATCCTCGACACCCTTGCCAGGGACGACGCTGAGTAGGAGAAACGGGCGGTGAAGGCGCTTGTTTTCGGCAGATTGGATGCGGTCGGGCAGGGTTGCGAATGACGGGTGAATTGCCGGATGGAACGGCCATCGGGGAGATGCAGGCGCCGCTCCCGTGGATCTTCTCCCACACGACCCGTTTTTCCGGGTTGGTGCGGATCAGGATGCAGGACGGAGAGGGATTCGTGCTGGTGCAGAAGGGGGAGCCTCTTGCCGCGCAGTTCATGCACCCGCTGAAATCCCTGAGCGGGGGGTCGGCGCTGAAGTACTTCGGCAGCCAGCCGATCCTCGACTTCGGCCTCTTCCGGTACGAGCCCCGGGAGATGCAGGAGGCTCTTACCGTATCGGCAGAGATACAGGCTCTCATGCAGCCCGAGACCGGTTCCTCCGCGACCGGCCGGTTCGCGGAGAACGAGAGGCAAGACGATAGCGCGGCCGAAACCGCGGAGCACGAAGATGCTGTACCCCGCGATGCCTCTTCCGAAGAGGAGTCCGACTCGTTCAGGGCGCTGCTCCGGCAACCCGGGGTGACCGCCGTTGCCTGTTTTGCCGACGGCCTCTGCACCTCATCGGTCGGGAAGATCGATACCGACCATACCGTCGCCTTTGCCGAGGATCTGCTCCGGTGGGTGCGCCGCCTGCAGTCGGCTGCGCCGTCAAACGGGGCACTCGTACAGATGACCCTCTTCTACCACGGTGGAAACATCGTCGTCGCTCCCTGCGGCGATGAGCATCTCTGCATCGTTACCCGGCCGGAGGCGCATCTCGGCCAGGTACGGCGGATGATCAGGGAGATACAGGGCAGGGTATGACCCGGAACCCCTGAAATCCTCATCACGTTCACCGGGTCTTCCCGCCTGATCCTGTAGTATTTTGCAGGTTCACCGGCAGAATAACCCTTTTATAATAGACGCCCCGTTCCCCGCCCCTCATGGAGAGAGACGGATGACGGCAGGAGAGAGCACGAGAGCGAGAGGGGCAGGACTCCCACCTCACAGCCTGGCAAAGCCCAATCGGTCACGCGGAAGAGAACAGAACCCTGCACCGGGTGCAGGAGGCGTCCGATGACGCGGATGAGGAAACGGGGTCTTGCATCCGCAGACGAAGCGACCCGTCAGCGGGTCGCGAGTGCCGGGGGCAGGGCGCCGCACGGAGCACGAGGTCTCCAGGGCGCCGATGAAGAGACCCGGAAGCGTGTTGCACTGACCGGCGGGAGATCCCCGCATGAAAAGCGGGGCTCCCGGAAAGGCACCCGCCCCGGGATCGGCAGGGAGGCCTCCCCCTAGCGACCCCGGCGTCGCTCACGGGGAGAAGGAATCATCTGCTTCCG
>JAQVVW010000148.1 GCA_028698765.1 Methanoculleus sp.
CCGAGAGGTAGGTAAGGAGGGCGTTTACGGCGCCGGCGTTTCTGAAGAGGCCGTGCATATAAGTCCCGAAGACAAGGCCGTCGGGGGTTGCGGCCCCCTCCCCGGCGAACGCCTCGGGGAGATCTCCCCGTTCCGTCTCGCCCATGTGGATCTCGTAGCCGTCCACCTCACCCATCGCCGGGAGGATGGGGCCGGGGCCGGTCGCCCGCCGCCGGACCTGCACCGTCGTCTTGCGGTAGCCGGTAAACGCCGTCACGACGTCGAGGAGCCCAAACCCACGGTACTCCGCGGGGCTCTCCGACTCGATCCCGGAATCAACGATCCGGTCCCCGAGCATCTGGTAACCGCCGCAGATCCCGATGATCGGGATACCCCGCTCCCGGGCGCCCCGGAGTTCTTCCCCGACGCCATGGCGGTTCAGCACGGCGAGATCCTCGATGGTGTTCTTCGTCCCGGGAAGGATGATGCAGTCGTAGCCGGAGAGTGGCGCGCCGGGCAGGACGTAATCCACCGTCGCGTGCTCTTCGAGGAGCTCGAAGTCGGTGAAGTTTGATATCCGGGGGAGGCGGAGGACGGCGATCCTGACCTGGCTGACACCTCCCCGCCCGCCTTTATCGGCGATCGAGAGCGAGTCCTCGCTCGGGAGGGGGATATCGGCGAAAGGAACCACCCCGAGCACCGGGACGCCCGTGAGTTCCTCGAGTTTTGTGACGCCCGAGGCGAAGAGGCCGGGATCTCCCCGAAACTTGTTGACGATCACCCCGGCGACGAGCGGCCGGATATCCTCCGGGAGGAGGGCGAGCGTCCCGTAGACCTGGGCGAAGACCCCGCCCCGCTCGATATCGGCGACCAGGAGGATGGGGAGGCGGAGCGAGCGGGCGAGCCTGATGTTCGCGATATCGCGGTCGTAGAGGTTCACCTCCGCCGCTCCCCCGGCACCTTCCACCACCACGTTCCCGAATCGCCGCTGCAACCGCTCGAACGCGGCGACGGACTCGGTGAGAAGCGTATCGGTCTCTCTGTAGTAGTCCCGGATCTGCACATCCTTATACGGCCGGCCGAGCAGCACCACCTGCGAGACCGAATCACCCCTGGGTTTGAGGAGGATCGGGTTCATATCGGCCTCCGGCTCGATTCCGGCCGCGAAGGCCTGGACGGCCTGGGCGATCCCGATCTCGCTCCCGTCGGCCGTGACGTAGGAGTTGAGGCTCATGTTCTGGGATTTGAACGGCGCAACCGGGATCCCGCGGCGGTAGAGCGCACGGCAGAGCGCTGCAACGGTCACGCTCTTGCCGACATGGGATGCAGTTCCAAGCACAATAAGAGACATTACCGGCAGAAGAGTTGGGCACGACGGGTTATTAAGGGCGGGGTTCCATCAGGTATCGTATGGAGATCTCCCCGCAAGGCCGTCTCCTCCTGGAGAGCCGCTACCTCCTCCCCGGTGAGACGCCGCACGATCTCTTCTCCCGGGTCGCCGGCGCCGTGGGCGGGACGGAGCGGTCGCGTGAGTTTTTCTCGCTCCTCTCGTCCCTTCTCTTCCTCCCGAACTCCCCGACCCTGATGAACGCGGGCACCCCCGCCGGGCAGCTCTCGGCCTGCTTCGTCCTCCCCGTGGAGGACACGCTCGAAGGGATATTCGGAACCCTCGGCCAGATGGCGCTCATCCACCAGTCCGGGGGAGGAACCGGGTTCTCGTTCTCCCTTCTGCGGCCTCGCGGCGATATCGTGGACGGGGTCATGGGCGCCGCAACCGGGCCGGTCTCGTTCATGCGGGTCTTCGATGCGGCGACCGGGGCGGTCAGGCAGGGCGGCCGGCGACGGGGGGCGAACATGGGGGTGCTCGCGGCCTCCCACCCCGACATCGAGGAGTTCGTCACCTCAAAGCAGGAAGGGGGGCTCTCGAACTTCAACATCTCGGTCGGCGTCGACGAGCGGTTCTTCTCGTGCCTTGCGGCGGGGAAGGAGTATGACCTCACGAACCCCCGCGACGGCACGGTCTCGCGGAGCATCGACGCCCGATCGCTCTGGCATCTCATCGCCGCGTCCGCCTGGGCCTCCGGCGAGCCCGGGGTGCTCTTCCTCGACGAGATCAACCGCAGAAGCACCACCCCGCACCTCGGCCGCATCGAGGCGACGAACCCCTGCGGCGAGCAGCCGCTCCATCCCTACGAGAGCTGCAACCTCGGGAGCGTCAACCTCGCCCGGTGCGTGAGAAAGAATGACCTCGACGACGACCTGCTCGTGAGGGTCGTCCGGTGCGGCGTCGACTTCCTCGATGCGGTCATCGACGCGAACCGGTTTCCTCTCCCCGAGATCCGGGAGAGAACCCTTGCGACCCGTAAGATCGGCCTCGGGGTCATGGGGTTTGCCGAGACACTCATACGCCTCGGGATACCCTACGAGTCGGATGAGGCGCTCCGGTTTGCGGGGAGCCTGATGGAGCGTATAGAGGAGACGGCCCGGGAGCGGTCGGAGGAGCTCGGGAAGGAGTTGGGATCGTTTCCAGCGATCGAGGGCTCGGTCTTCTCGGGAGAGATGCGAAACGCCACCGTCACCACCATTGCCCCCACAGGCTCGATCCACATCATCGCCGGCACAACGAGCGGCATCGAACCGGTCTTCTCGCTTGCCTACGACCGGACGATCGACGGCCGGCCGGTCAGCGTCGCGAGCGACCTCGTCGCCGGGTTCCTCCCGAAGAGGATCGGTGGGAGAGACGTGGCGGATCACGTCCGCCGCCACGGCACGGTCGCCAGCCTCCCCCTCGACGATCATGCCCGCGACCTCTTCAGGACGGCGACCGAGATCACGCCGGAGCACCACGTCCGGATGCAGGCGGCGTTTCAGAAACACGTGGACAATGCCGTCTCGAAGACCGTGAACCTTCCGGAGGGTGCAACCGTCGACGAGATCGCCCGCGTCTTCTCCCTCGCCCACGACCTCGGGTGCAAGGGCACAACCGTCTACCGCTACCGGAGCAGACCCGACCAGATATACTCGCTAGGGTGCGATCTCTGCCGGATTGACGAGTGACATGCCAAACAATATATAACGAGAGCTGAAAGGTACATGCAATGAACGGTGGGATATGTCCGACTTGCGGACTGCCAAAAGAACTGTGTATCTGTGAAGAAGTAGCAAAAGAACAGCAGAGAATCAGCGTAAAGATAAACAGGCGCCGGTATGGGAAGGAAGTCACGGTCATCGAGGGTCTCGACCCCTACGACATCGATCTCGAAGACCTCTCCAAGTTCCTGAAGGCGAAACTGGCCTGCGGCGGCACGGTCAAAGACTCCTCGATCGAACTGCAGGGCAACCATCGCGAACGGGTGAAAGACCTGCTCGCCCAGAAAGGATACAACATGGAAAATATCAGTTGACCGGGCTCTCCTCGGCAGAGGACCCGGACACTTTTTTTGAAAGACACTGCACCGGATGAGGCAACCCCTTCTCCGGGCGGGAGACACTATAATCAGCGGACAGGTACAATACAGGAGGTGGACGATCTATGGTGATGAGATGTTCGTTTGCGCTCGATCCCGACCTGATGGAGCAGGTCGATCAGTTTGCCAGGGATCACGCGTTCGACAGAAACGAGGCGATCCTCGAGTTGATCGAGGCCGGCCTTGCCTCCAGGGAGGCCGGGACGGCGACGGTCCGGCAGCCGCGGCCGTTCGAGGAGTTGAACCGGCTCCAGCGGGAGCTTGAGGACGTCAAAGAAGTCCTTACCGAGCTCAGGAACGAAGTCCGGCTGGTCCACCACACGATCGAGACCGACTGGAACAACGAGGCGAAGGGCGTTCCGTTCCAGACGAAACACCCCTGGGAGTTCTGGCGAAAGTAGCCCGGTCAGCTGATGATGGTTGCGATGCTCCGAAACCCCTCGCCGGAGAGATCGTCGCAGAGAACCGCCTCGACCTTCGCCATATCGATATCGGGTGCGTCCCGGCATTGACTGCAGTAGGCCCGCGCCGGCGACGGCAGTTCCTTTCCTCTGACCACGACGCGGGAGGAGTGGACGCAGAGCCGGCACTGGTCGACGGGAACGCTCTCATGTTCCGTGCACCTGACCCGGCCCCGGACGACCGTAAGACGCCGCGGTTCACTCATAGGCTTCGACTCGGTATCCCGCACGGCCGAGGATCGCATCGACCTCGCCCTTCCAGGCGGTATCGTCGTCGGTCGTGAGCCCTGCGACCCCCTCTTCCCAGCATTGGCGGAGGGCGGCATCGGTGGTGTCGAGGCTCCTCCTCCCCTTCACCCTCCCGATCTCCTGGCCGCCGGAGTCAAAGATCCGCATGGTGCAGCAGGAGTACGACCGGCAGATCAGCGGGCGGCTGTTGTGGATGGTGCAGACATACTTCCCCCTCTCCTCCGGGAGGGGCCGGAGGAACGGGCACCAGGAGCGGTGTCTCTCGTTCTCGGAGGCATCCCTGAAGGCGTCGAGGAACCGCTCCTCCACCCGGGCACGGAACGTGCCGCCGACGATCTTCTGCCGGCAGAGGAAGTCGCGGCTCGTGAGCCTCTTCTCGACCTCGATGAGCGCATCGCCTGCGTGCATGCAGCATTTCCCACAGAGGTTACATTCAAACGCCGTCATCGTCTCTGTAGATTCTCTTTGCAACGGAGGATAAAGGTTCGGGAACCCTTGCCCCGTGGAGATCCCAAACCCGGTCTTCCTTCACGCCGCCCGGACCGGACGTGAGAGAGCCTTCCGGGTCCACCCGGTGAAACGTCGCCGGCGCCGGTTCCGGTCGTGGAGACGAGAGAGAAGGCGGCCGGAGATCCCGGTTCTCCGGCCGACCCGGGACCGGTTGTTAATTATCGGCGACTCCTTCCGCGTCAGGGTTTGTTTTTGCTGCCTTACCCGGCTCGACCAGGGTAAAAGAT
>JAQVVW010000149.1 GCA_028698765.1 Methanoculleus sp.
GACCAGATCTGGCTCGGCTCCTACATGTCCGGCGGTGTCGGATTCACCCAGTACGCAACCGCGGCCTACACCGACAACATCCTCGACGAGTTCACCTACTACGGTATGGACTACATCAAGGACCGGTACAAGGTCGACTGGAAGAACCCGAGCGCGAAGGACAAGGTCAAGCCGACCCAGGAGATCGTCAACGACATGGCGACCGAGGTCACCCTCAACGCCATGGAGCAGTACGAGCAGTTCCCGACCATGATGGAGGACCACTTCGGCGGTTCCCAGCGCGCCGGTGTCATCGCCGCCGCGTCCGGTCTGACGACCGCCATCGCGACCGGAAACTCCAACGCCGGCCTGAACGCCTGGTACCTCTCCATGCTCCTGCACAAGGACGGATGGTCGCGTCTCGGCTTCTTCGGCTACGACCTCCAGGACCAGTGCGGGTCCGCGAACTCCCTCTCCATGGAGTCCGACCGCGGTCTGATGGGAGAACTGCGTGGCCCGAACTACCCGAACTACGCGATGAACGTCGGTCACCAGGGCGAGTACGCCGCTATCGTCGCCGGTTCCCACTACGGGCGCTCCGACGCGTTCTGCTACAGCCCGCTCGTGAAGGTCTGCTTCGCCGACCCGGCCCTGAGGTTCGACTTCGCCGAGCCCCGCCGCGAGTTCGCGAAGGGTGCCATCCGCGAGTTCATGCCCGCCGGCGAGCGTTCGCTCATCATCCCGGCGCGGTAAATAACTCCATACCCCCTTTTATTTGCACGTCCTCATAATCCGCGATCGCAACCATTCCTGCCGATCAGCTGGAGAAGGTGGAGCGAGTGGTTCTCACTCGCCCACGTATTATGGGGCTGAACATTTGTAGCATGACGTTCGCTATTTTTATAACGCTTTAACATGTGGCCCGGTCTTCCTGCCCCGGAATGGCCCGCCCCGGCCGGCGGGAGGCGCGCGGGGGTTTGGGTGAGGTTCGGGAAACGATGGCTCGCGGAGCTGGACGTCCAGATGGATGCATCGTTAGGTGTAAGCCCGAAAACGGATTTCTAAAGCAGATGGATATGTTAGACCCGTGGGAAAATGTCCCCTCCAGTGGGCCGTGGGGGTATCGCCACGCACTGCCCCCGCCCCGCAGGAAGGGGGAGGAGGCCGGAGGCCGGGCGGGGTGGGGGTCACATGCTTTCATAAGCGATTGAGACAGGGGGGATGCTCCCCCCTCCCCGCGAGCCGCCACCCCCTTAGGGCGATATCCCCCGGAAGCCGTTTTCGGGCTTTTGCATAGCCACTGACATGATCGGAGGAAGCCGCTTCCGTCTCACATCCGGCACCCGTGCAAACCCTCATTTAGCCCTGCACTTTCGCCCCACCTCACCAAACCCCCTATATCGCCGGACCTCCAACACTCTCGTAAGAAACCGGGGAGGGGACTTCACAGAGTGACATCCGGCGGTCGCATCGTCCTGCACGTGGATATGGACAGTTTCTTCGCCTCCGTCGAGGTCCGCCGCGCCCCGTCCCTTGCCGGAAAGCCGGTGATCGTCGGCGCCGACCCGAAGGGAGGGGCGGGCCGCGGGGTCGTGAGCACCTGCTCATACGAGGCCCGCCGCTACGGGGTGCACTCCGGCATGCCGATCTCCCGGGCATACGACCTCTGCCCGCACGGCGTCTACCTCCGGGTGGATCACCCGTTCTATGCCCGGGTTTCGGAAGGAATCATGGCGATCCTCGCCCGGCACGCCGGCCGTATCGAGCAGGTGAGCATCGATGAGGCCTACCTCGACGTCAGCGATGCCGGGAGTTTTGCGGCGGCAAACGCGCTTGCCTCAGCGGTCAAGCAGGCGATCCGCGAAGAAACCGGGCTCACCTGCTCGGTCGGCGTCGCCCCGGGCAAGGTCGTGGCGAAGATCGCCTCCGACTACCAGAAGCCCGACGGCCTGACGGTCGTCCTCCCGGATGAGGTCGCCGGATTCCTCGCCCCGTTGCCGGTGGGAAAAGTGCCCGGCGTCGGGAAGAAGACCTGCGAAGAACTCCGGCAGATGGGCATCCTGACCGTCGGCGACCTTGCATCCTGCGATGTCCAGGAACTCATCGCCCGGTTCGGGAGACACGGCATCCTGATGCACCGCCTCGCCCGGGGGATCGACGACGGCGAGGTGCAGGGGAGGGAGGGGTGCAAATCCGTCTCCCGGGAGACGACGTTTGAAGCGGATACCGCCGACCCGTCGATCCTCGCGGGGACCCTCGCCGGCCTTGCGGACGACGTCGCCCGGACGCTCCGTGCCGAGGGTCTCCGGTGCCGCACTGTCACGGTCAAGGTCAGGTACCGCGGCTTTCAGACGCATACCCGGTCAAAGACGCTCCCGCGGTTCACCACCGATCCCGCTGCGATCCGGCATGCCGCGTCCGGGCTGCTCGCCCCGTTCCTCAACGACGAGCCCGTCCGGCTCATCGGGGTCAGGCTCTCGACGCTCGAGGGCGGGCGCACCCGGCAGGCGTCGATCGACGAGTTCTTCTCCCCCTGACCTCGCGCTCTTGGCGGCCGGTGGAACCGATCGTCCAGCAGCAGGTGACCCGTTCCCGCCGGCTGGACCTCTTCCCCGGGCGATGCCCCGCCGCCCGTCGGTTACCTACGTCCCGGTTCCCTGCCGGGCGGAGAAGGGGAGGTGACGCTCCGGCGCATCTCTTCTTCTCCTCCGGTGCCGACACTTCTCCGTCCGCGTCGCACACCCATGGCCGTGCCGGACAGAAGGCAGCAATGACGATCACAACGACAACGCACCCGGTTCTCGTGTGCCTGCTTCTCGCGGCGGTGCTCCTCTGTGCCGGATGCACCGATGACGGGCAGTCCTTTACGGGGCCGGCAGCCACAGAGTTCCTGAGCGAGACCGCCGCTTACGATGACCGCGTGGAGTTCCGGTTCGTCCCGGACTCCGATGAACCGCGAACCTACAGCGCGACCTGCACGATCGAGCGGAACGTCTCGTGGGGCACGACGATAGAGACCCGGGAGAACGTGCGATACGAGGGGATCTCCCGCACCAACCCCATCGAGATCGTCGTCCCGCGCGATGACCCCTCGGAGAGTGCAGCGGTCGAGATCGAGATCCGGAGTGCCGCGGGCGACGTCCTGCACCAGAGCCGGACGTCCGTGGCCCCCGCGACACCCGTCCCGACACCGCCGTGATCGCGGGATGGCGAGGGTCCTTATCCCATCCCGAAACCCACCCTCTTCTGATCGTGAGCACCGAGATTCAACTCTGCCTGGATGCGTTTGATCGCTCAAATCCTCCCCTCTGCGGAGACGATCCCGGCCGGAACGGTTTTCGCCGGCTCTGCTGCCGGTGCCCGTTTGCCGTGAGGAGGCCCCTCGTCTACTGCGAACGGTTCGAGATCCCCATCCGGGCATGGGACAAGTATGGCCTCCCGGGGTGGAAGGAGATTCGGAGCGCCGTGCTTGAACGCGACGGGAGCGAGTGCACCGTCTGCGGCGGGGGAGAGGACCTCCACATCCACCACATCGACCACGACCCCACGAACGACGACCTGAAGAACCTCATCACGCTCTGCGGCATCTGCCATGCCCGGGTGCATACCGAGCTTCGCCGCGAGGGAGGTGCCCGGCGGGTGGCGCGTGTGCTTCCGGCAGCCCGGCGTCGCTCCCCCGGGTGACGCACCCGGCAACCCTCCCCTGAAAGCCGGCGGGTCTACCTCCCGGGCCCTGTCCCCAGGACAACGGTTATATGATATGAGCGCTACCAGTTGCCTGACCATGGGGGGAATGTCCGGCGTGAGCATCACCGAGAGACTCTTCGGCAGGAGCGAATCCGGGGGCCGGGAAGGCTCCAGCACTGATTCTGCAGTGAGCAGGAAAGCCGTCTCCCTTGCGCAGCAGGGGCGGTTCGGCGAGGCGATCGATTGTTTCGACCGGGTGCTCAGAGACGATCCGGCAAACGTGAAGATGTGGAACAACAAAGGGGTCTTTCTCGATCTTCTCGGTAGGGACCAGGATGCACTGGGCTGCTGGGAGAAGGCACTCGCGATCGACCCGGACTTTGCCCCCGCCTGGGTCTCCCGGGGGATGCTCTACCGGCGCCGCAACCGTCTCGATGAGGCGCTTGCCTGCTACGACCGGGCGGTGGAACTGAGCCCGGACTCCGCGGTCGCCTGGTACAACCGGAGCGGTGTCTTCGTCGCGATGCACCGCCTGGACGACGCGATCGCCTGCTACGAGCGTGTTCTCGGGATCGACCCCCACTTCGTGGCGGCCTGGACGGATCTCGGCTACGCCCACTTCCTCGGGCACCGGCACGAGGCGGCGATCGGCTGTTACGACCGCGCCATCGCCGACGATCCCGGGAGCGCCCGGGTCTGGAGCCTGAAAGGCGGCGCCCTGTACGCGCTCGGCGAGTACCGCAAAGCGCTCGAGTGCTTTGATAAGGTGCTCTCGATCGACCCGAAGTACGCCGCCGGGTGGAGCATGAAGTGCAGCGTCCTCTACCACCTCGGCATGTACCGGCACGCGCTTGCGTGCGCCGACAGGGCACTGGAGATAAACCCCTCCTGCGAGCTGACCGCCCAGGTCAGAAAGATGCTCCTTTCTCTTATCCGGGACTGGTGACGGGACCCCTCCCGGATCGTTTCGGAAGGTTGACACCTCCGGCCGTCCAACCGCGAATAACTGCGCCGGACGTCGGGAACTCTCCCCCCCGGGAGACTCCGACCGTCTATTATCCGGCGACGCCAACAGGTGGATGTAGTCCATGCCGACCGATCAGATCCCTATAGGCACGTTCTCGCGGATCACGCACCTCTCGCAGAAGGCGCTCCGCCTCTACGACGAGAGGGGGCTCCTCGTCCCTGCGGCAAGAGACATCTGCACG
>JAQVVW010000150.1 GCA_028698765.1 Methanoculleus sp.
GGTGCCGGTGATGACCGGAGCGGCCGCTGCCGCCGCCGGGGCGGCTACCGGGGCGGATGCCGCAGGCGCCGCGACCGCACCCTCGTAGATGAGGCCCTTCTCGCCGTCGACGGTGACGACCTGGCCGTCCCGCAAGAGCTTCGTCGCTTTCTTGGTTCCGACGACCGCGGGCGTCCCGAGTTCGCGGCTCACGATGGCCGCGTGGCAGGTCATACCGCCTTCGTCGGTGACGATGGCGCTGACCCGGCGCATCGCCGGCACCATGTCGGGGTTGGTCATCTTGGTGACCAGGATGTCGCCGTCCTTGACGGCACTCGTGTCCTTGACGTCACGCACGATGACGACCCGGCCGCTCACGACGCCGGGGGAAGCCCCCTGGCCTTCGACCAGCACCACGCCGAGGGAGCCTTTCTGCTGCCCTGCGGACTCGCCGTGGGGGATCTCGGGGCGCTTTATCGTCGTTATCGGCCGGGACTGGAGGATGAAGAAGACGTCGCCGACGATCGCCCACTCGACGTCCTGCGGGATGCCGTAGTGGTCTTCGGCGATCTTGCCGAGCGTGGCGAGGCGCGCCACCTCCGCGTCGGAGAGAACCGGCGCGGTGCGCTGTTTCGCAGAGAGGGTGACGGTCTTCGTCCCGCGCTTGCCCTCGGGCACGATCATGATCTCCTTCTCGGCGATCAGGCGGTCGACGACCCGTTCGGAGCGCAGGTCAAAGACGTAGTTGTCGGGGGAGACGCTCCCCGAGACGACGGCCTCCCCGAGACCCCAGGAGCCCTCGACGATCGTCAGGGGCTCGCCGGTGACGGGGTGGGAGGTGAACATGACGCCGGACTTCTCCGAGTGGATGAGTTCCTGGACGACGACGGCGATGTTCACGCTCCGGTCGTCGAACCCCTGCTTCGAGCGGTAGTAGATGGCGCGCGCGCCATACAGCGAGGCCCAGCACTGCTGAACTGCTTCGAGGAGGTCGGTCTCCCCGAGAATATTGAGGAATGTATCCTGCTGGCCGGCGAAACTGGCATCCGGCAGATCCTCGGCGGTAGCACTCGAACGGACGGCGACGACCGTTCCACCCGTTCCCATCCGGTCGTATGCCTCGACGATCTCCTCACGGATCTGATCGGGCATCTCGACGCTGAGGACGAAGGCCTGCACATCCTTCGAGACCGATTCGAGCGCTCCGTTGTCGTCAACATCCAGACGCTCCAGTCTGCGGAAGAGTTCCTCTTCGATCCCGGTCTCAATAAGAAACTTTCGGAATGCCTGGGCGGTCACCACAAATGCCTTCGGCACAGGAAGGCCGATGGCCGTCATTTCGCCCAGTGAGGCCCCCTTTCCACCTACAGAATTGATATCTTCCTTTTTTATTTCTTCGAGCCACAGAACGTTGGGCATTTCCTTCATGCTCGCACCACACATATACTTCTCACCATTACATAAAAGATTTCGGAGGAAAAAGCATCAATACATATGATGTTGAAATAGTATGGGTTGAACCGTGAAATATAGAGTGCTGGTCAGCGACCCGCTGGCAGAGGAAGGGATCGAGATCCTGAAGGGGTTTGCCGATGTGGATGTCAACACCGGACTGACCGAGGATCAACTTGTTGCGAGTATCGGGAACTACGATGCACTGCTGGTGCGCTCGGGGACCGAGGTGACGGCGCGGGTCATCGATGCGGGAGCAAAACTCAAGTTCATCGGCCGTGCCGGCGCCGGGGTCGACAATATCGATACAGATGCGGCGACGAGGAGAGGCATCATCGTTGCGAACGCTCCCGAGGGAAACACCCTCGCGGCGACGGAGCACACGATGGCGATGATGCTCTCGCTCGCGCGCAATATCCCCCAGGCGACCGCGTCCCTGAAGAAGGGCGAGTGGAAGCGCTCGAAGTTCATGGGCGTGGAACTGAACGACAAGATTCTCGGCATCATGGGATTCGGACGGATCGGGCGCGAAGTGGCAAAACGGGCACAGGCGATGGATATGAAGATCATCGCCTACGATCCGTTCATCACGCAGGAGAAGGCGGCAAGCCTCGGCGTGGAGATGGTGCCGCTCGACGAGCTCTTCCGGAGGGCGGACGTCATCACCGTCCACACGCCGCTGATCAAGGAGACGCGCCATGTGATCAACGCGGAGACGATCGCGACGATGAAGGACGGCGTCCGGCTGATCAACTGCGCCCGCGGCGGGATCATCGATGAGAAGGCCCTCGCGGACGGGATCGCGAGCGGCAAGGTCGCCGGCGCGGCGCTCGACGTCTTCGAGAGCGAACCGCCGACGGACTCCCCGGTCCTCGGCCTCGACAGGGTGATCGTCACCCCGCACCTCGGGGCGAGCACGGTCGAGGCGCAGCAGAACGTCGCGATATCGGTCGCGAACCAGTGCATCAGCGTCCTTTCGGGCGGTGCGGCGAAATACGTGGTGAACGCGCCGATGATCCCGGCGGAGCAGCAGGCGCTGGTCGAGCCCTACGCGGTGCTCGCGCAGAAGATGGGCAGGCTCCTCATCCAGCTCACCGAGGGAAGACTCGAGTCGATCAAGATCACCTACGGCGGCGAGGCTGCGGCGCTCCCGAACACGAAGTTCGTCACCCGTGTGATCCTGAAAGGCATGCTCGACCCGATCCTCCAGGCGCCGGTCAACATCGTGAATGCGGAGTTCGTCGCGAAGGAGCGCGGCATCCGGCTGAGCGAGACGACGACGGAGGAGGCGCACGGGTTCAGGAACATCATCAGCATCACCGCCAAGACCGATAAGATGACCGAGTCGGTGAGCGGGAGCGTCTCGGCCCCGGATCACGCGCGGATCGTGAGCATCGGCGGCTACCTGACCGACCTGACCCCGACCGGCCACGTGGTCATCTCCCGCCACACCGACAAGCCGGGCATCATCGGTAAGGCCGCGACGATCCTCGGTCGGGTGAACGTGAACATCGCGGGGATGCAGGTCGGCCGTCACAAGCCCGGCCAGGAGGCCCTGATGGTCCTCACCGTCGATTCTGCGGTGCCGACCGAGGCGATGGACGAGATCGAGAAGATCGACGGCATCCACACGGTCAAGCACGCCGAGATCTGATCGACCGGATCATCACCCCCTTTTTGCATCGCGTGCCGGCCCCCGATGCGGCGGAGCCGGGACGGGGCAGATTCTGGCGGGTGACAATAATTTTATACCCGGAGCACCAACCTTATGGATCGTCGGGCAGACACGGGCTCGTGGTCTAGCTGGTTATGACGTCGCCTTGACATGGCGGAGGTCTCGAGTTCGAATCTCGACGAGCCCATCACCGTTTTTGAAACGATTGGTTTTTTGAGAGTCCTTTTCAGGAGTTATATCGCCTGAACGGGTCGTGAAACTCGGAAATTTTGTGGCGAGATCATACGGGCGTTCGGGCCTCCTTCTTGACAGGATATCCGGTCTCTTACTTCTCCGCCAGGAACTGCGCCTGTAGTCCGTGCGCGCTTTTCCCATAGTTTCTACCCACCCCATGTCCGTTGTCGGAGGAGAGGGCGTGCGGACTGCCGGGGTGTGCTCGCGAGGAGGGGGTGAGATGCACTTTCAGTGCGTGAACGCATAGCCTGGACGAGGCAGTTAGGCGGGAAGCGCCGATCTAAACGATGCGATTCTGGTGCTCGGGGTGATTGCCTGTATATGTGCAGATCTCTCAAGTTATGCATCCGTGAGGGTGTGACGATGAAGATGTCACACCCTGATGATACAGTCTCCAGTCGCGTTGTGAACGACAGGGAATAGAGTATGATTTCAACCCACACACCCACGAGGGCGTGACCTTTGCAACTTATACTTAGTCGTGCAGCTTGAAGAATTTCAACCCTACGCCGCGGATGTATGACCTTCTTCAAACATGACCCCCTCGGCGACAGGAGTTTCCACCTCAACCCGCGAGGGATGTGACAGGATAACGTCGGTGTTGCCGAGGGGCCCTCCGAGCTCAATTCATATTTGTGAAAGGTGCGACTTCGAAAACTGCTGTACTTGCCCGCGCACCCACCACATTTCAATCCACGCACCCGCGAAGGGTGCGACTTCGATGGGATGCTATTCACGGGGATGCGCCTGATTTCAATCCACGCACCCGCGAAGGGTGCGACCGACCGCTGGCTCGACCGCACCCGGCGCAAGTCCATTTCAATCCACGCACCCGCGAAGGGTGCGACTCGATGATGCCGCCCATCCGGGCGGCGGAGACGTATTTCAATCCACGCACCCGCGAAGGGTGCGACCTGCGTTCACCATGATCTGCACGATATACCAGTGCAATTTCAATCCACGCACCCGCGAAGGGTGCGACCCGGTTCCGGGAGCACAAGTACACGATCCTCGACATTTCAATCCACGCACCCGCGAAGGGTGCGACACGGGATTGGTGATTGCCGAGTACCAGCGGGAGATCATTTCAATCCACGCACCCGCGAAGGGTGCGACTGCCCGGTTCAGCGAGGACGGGCAGATCGAAGTATTTCAATCCACGCACCCGCGAAGGGTGCGACGACCGACCCGAGCGCCGGGGCAATCGCTCGGAGGATATTTCAATCCACGCACCCGCGAAGGGTGCGACAAGGCGTTCGTGGTGCGTGTCTGGAGGGACTGACAATTTCAATCCACGCACCCCCGCGAAGGGTGCGACTCGTCCTCCTGGGGCTCCGGGCGAACGAGTCCCTATTTCAATCCACGCACCCGCGAAGGGTGCGACCGCTAAGCGGGACGAGCCCGGGGGCCTCGCGCCCCTATTTCAATCCACGCACCCGCGAAGGGTGCGACGCCCTGCGAGCATCGATTCGAGCCCGGCAGCGGAATTTCAATCCACGCACCCGCGAAGGGTGCGACGGTGTAAAA
>JAQVVW010000151.1 GCA_028698765.1 Methanoculleus sp.
GCCCGGCGATGCTCCAGTGCCGGGGCCGGGTCGGGATGGGGAGCGCGGACGCCGGGAGCATCTCTTCCGGATCGTGCCGGTACGTTCCCACCGGCGGAGCGCTCCCTCTAGGCGCGGACGCGGCGGTGATGATCGAGCACGCCGAGCAGATCGGGGACGACATCCTGGTGCATCGCCCGGTGGCGCCCGGCGAGAACGTGGTCGTTCGCGGCGAAGATTTCAGGGCGGGGAAGGTGGTCCTGGAACGGGGTCGCGTCCTGACCCCCCGCGAGATTGGCGTTGCCGCGGCGGTCGGCGCCGACCGGGTCAGCGTGGTGCAGGTGCCGAAGATCGGGATCATCTCGACGGGGAACGAGCTCGTCCCCGTCGTCGAGACCCCCGGGCCGGGCGAGGTGCGGGACGCGAACTCCTACCTTGCGGGCGCCTTCGTGACCGAACGGGGCTGCCACCCGGTCTACTTCGGGATCGTCAGGGACGAACGGGCGGTGCTGAAGCGGGCGGTCTCTTCCGCGCTTGACCGGTGCGACGCGGTCCTGGTCTCGGGAGGATCGTCGAAGGACGAACGGGACAACACCGCCGCGGTCATCGCGGAACTCGGCGAGGTGCTGGTCCACGGGATCGCCCTCGCGCCCGGAAAACCCACCATCATCGGGACGGCAAGGGGCAAACCGGTCATCGGGCTCCCCGGGCACCCGGCCTCGGCCTTCGTCGTGCTCGTCGCCGTCGTCGACCACCTCCTCGCGGCGATGCGCGAGACCACCGTCTCCCGGCGAACCGTCCGCGCACGGCTGACCCAGAACATCCCTTCCACCCGCGGGCGGGAAGACTACGTCCGGGTCAGTCTCGGCAACGGGGAGGCGAGACCGGTCTTCGGGAAGTCGGGACTCCTCAACACCCTGGTGCAGAGCGAGGGGCTGGTGCGGATCCCGGCATCGAGCGAGGGGTTCGAGGTCGGCGAAGAGGTCGAGGTGATCCTGTGGTGAAACGTTACCTCTCGGTCATATCGCTCGCGGAGGCGCGGGAGCTAGTCAAAACCTCTTTTTCGGCGGTTCCGGGGATCGCACGCATCCCGGTGACGATCGATGCGGTAGGGAGGATCACCGCGGAGCCCATATTCGCCCGGTTCTCGGTCCCCGCCATCCACCTCTCGGCGATGGACGGGATTGCGGTCAGGAGTGCCGATACCGTCGGCGCGAGCGAGCAGAACCCGGTGATCCTCCCGGACGCGGCGCGGGTCAATACGGGAAACATCGTCCCGCCCGGTTACGACGCGGTGATCATGATCGAGGACGTCTGGGTCGACGGTGAGACCTACACCGTCCGAAAACCGGTCAGCCCCTGGCAGCACGTCCGCCCGGTCGGCGAGGACATCGGCGAGACGGAGATGATCCTCCCGAGAGGGCACCGGATCCGGCCGCATGACCTCGGGGCGCTCGCGAACTACGGCGTCACGGAGGTTGCGGTCATAAATCTCCGCGCGGGCCTGATCCCCACCGGGAGCGAACTCGTGCCGGCGGGCGAGATGCCCCCGCCCGGGAAGGTCGTGGAGAGCAACACCCTGATGGCCGCGTCCGTCCTCGCGGAGGCGGGCGTGGAGACGCACCGCTACGGAATCGTCCCGGACGACTGCGGGACGATCCGGGAGGCGGTCAGGCGCGGCGTCGCGGAGAACGACATCCTGCTCGTCTCGGCGGGGTCTTCCGCCGGGACGCGGGACTACACCGCCGATATCATCCGTGATCTCGGAGAGGTGCTGGCGCACGGGGTCGCCATAAAACCCGGAAAACCGGCGATCATCGGCAGGATCGAGGGAAAGCCGGTGATCGGGCTCCCCGGCTATCCTCTTGCGGCGGCGACGGTGCTCCGCGAGATCGTGATACCCCTCGTCGCCCGCTACGGGCTCTTCGTCCGCGAGCCCGAACGCGTCGCCGCCCGGCTGACCACAAGCCTCCACTCCGATATCGGGACCGACGAGTTCGTCCTCCTATCGGCAGGAAGAATCGGCGACCGCTGGGTGGCGGTGCCCCAGTCACGGGGTGCGGGCGTCCAGATGAGCGCGGTGCGGGCGAACGGCTACATGCATATCCCGTCGCAGAAGGAGGGGGCCGAAGCGGGGGAGACCGTGGACGTCCGGCTCACCGTCCCCCGCGCGGAGGCGGAGGAGGCGGTGCTCGTCACCGGCAGCCACGACCCCGCCCTCGACCACCTGGCCGATCTGGTGCGGCCGCGCGGCGTCGACGTCCACTCCACCCACGCCGGGAGCATGGGCGGGGTGATCGCGTTGAAGAAGCAGGAGTGCCACGCCGCCCCGATGCACCTCCTCGCCCCCGACGGCACCTACAACGTCCATTACCTGGAGCGCTACATGCCGGGCGCCGACCTCGCCCTCCTCTGCGTGGCGGAGCGCCAGCAGGGCGTCATCTCCCGCGACGGCCTCGGGTTTGAGGACCTGCCCGGCCGGACGTTCGTCAACCGGCAGAGGGGGTCAGGGACAAGGATGCTTCTCGACCACCACCTGGCGGAGCGCGGGATCGAACCGGGCTCCATCCCCGGCTACGAACGCGAGGTGACGACGCACCTTGCGGTGGCGCTTGCCGTCCGGACCGGCGAGGTCGACGCGGGAATGGGAGTCTACAGCGCCGCAAAGGCACTCGATCTCGCGTTCGTCCCGGTGGCGACGGAGCGCTACGAACTCGCGATGCACCGCGAGATGCTCGACGACCCGCGCATTGCGGCCCTCATCGAGACCGTCTCCTCGGAGGCGTTCAAGAAGATTCTCCGGGATCTCGGGGGCTACGAGACGGCTGAGACAGGCGTGCTGCGCGAACCGCGAGGATGACCGCTTCCTCGGGGGTGGCGCAGACAAACACCCCCTCTATCTTCCAGGTAGAGAGGCCGAAGACGGGCTTCTCCGTCTTGAGCGCGACGGCGATCTCCGAGAGCGTGCCGTAGCCTCCCCCGACGGCGATCACCGCGTCGGCCGAGTGAACAAGGACGACGTTCCTCGCGTGGCCCATCCCGGTGCGGATGACGATATCGAGGTAGGGGTTCCCCTCCCCGGTCTCCGGGAGGATGCCCACGGTTGTTCCGCCGCCCTCTTTTGCACCCCTGCAGGCAGCCTCCATCACCCCACCGAGGCCGCCGCAGCAGACGGTCTCGTGGCTCTGGGCAACGAGGTAGCCGATGGTCTCCGCCGCTTCGTACTCCTCGACGGAACAGTCCCCCCTTCCGATGACTGCGATCTGCATGGGGGAGAGGTCGGGGGTCAGGGGATAAAAGAGGTGGGGTGAAGGAGCGATGAACGTCGCGCCCTTTCACGGCTTCGCGTGAGTCTGCACCACTCCCCATAGTACGAAACACTTTGTCCCCCAACAACAAACGGTACACCACAGTGCTGAATATGAGGGATATGAGGTGAAAGAGGTCACCGGCAGTTATAACCCGCGCGAACTCGAGACGGGAGTCCAGGATTACTGGAAACGGGAGAATACCTATGCACGCGTTCAGGAAGTGCGCAAGGATGGAAAAGCGTTCTTTTTCGTCGACGGGCCGCCGTACACCACCGGCCACATCCACCTCGGCACCGCCTGGAACAAGATCATAAAAGACACCATCCTCCGCTACCAGCGGATGCAGGGGAGGAACGTCATCGAGCGGGCCGGCTACGATATGCACGGCCTGCCTATCGAGGTGAAGGTCGAACACCAGCTCGGGTTCACCTCCAAGAAGGATATCGAGGAGTACGGGATCGCCGCGTTCGTCGAGCAGTGCCGGACGTTCGCCGTGACGCACATGGAGATCATGAGCGACCAGTTCCGGCAGCTCGGCATCTGGCTCGACTTCGACGACCCCTACCAGACGATCAAGGCGGAGTACATCGAGTCCGCGTGGTGGGCGGCCAAGCGGGCGGATGAACGCGGCCTCCTCGAACGCGGCCACCGGGTCGTGAACTGGTGCCCCCGGTGCGAGACGGCGATCGCCGACTCGGAGGTGGAGTACTGGGACGAGACCGATCCCTCCATCTTCGTCAAGTTCCCGGTCACCGGGCGCGAGAACGAGTACCTGGTGATCTGGACGACCACGCCCTGGACGCTTCCCGCGAACGTCGCGGTGGCGGTCAACACCGCGTTCACCTATGCGCGGGTGCAGGCGAAGAAGGACGGCCGCGAGGAGATCCTCTGGATCGCCGACGAACTCGTCGAGTCCGTCCTGAAGATGGGCCGCTACCAGGACTACACCGTCCTTGAGCGGGCGAGCGGCAGCGGCCTCGTCGGGACGGAGTACGCATCGCCGCTCGCCGGTCAGGTTCCGCATCAGGCGGCGATCCGGCACCGGGTCGTCGCGGCCGACTACGTCGCGCTCGAGAACACCGGTCTCGTCCACATCGCCCCCGGACACGGGTGGGACGACTACCTGATCGGCCTCCAGGAAGGACTCGAGGTCTTCTGTCCGGTCGACGCCGGCGGATGCTTCACCCGGGAAGCCGGGGCATTCGAGGACATGTATGTCCGGGACGCAAACGACCTCGTCATCGACGCGCTCGGCGACTACCTCCTTGCCCGACGGACGATCACCCACCGCTACGGTCACTGCTGGCGGTGCAAGACCCCCATCATCTACCGTGCGACCGCACAGTGGTTCCTGAAGGCCACCGAGATCCGCGAATCGATGCTTGAGGAGATTGCGAAGGTGAAGTGGTACCCCGAGTGGGCGGGGAGCGCCCGGTTCCACGACTTCGTCGCGGACTCCCGCGACTGGTGCATATCCCGGCAGCGCTACTGGGGCATCCCCATCCCCATCTGGCACTGCGGGCAGTGCGGGGAGAAGGTCGTCATCGGCACCAT
>JAQVVW010000152.1 GCA_028698765.1 Methanoculleus sp.
CTATGCAATTACTCGTCAGTCCAAGCAGCATTGAGGAGGCAAGAAGCTCGCTTTCCGCTGACATCATCGACGTGAAAAAACCCTCTGAAGGGTCGCTGGGCGCGAATTTCCCCTGGATCATCCAGGAGATCAAGAAGATCGCCGGCAGGAAGCCAGTCAGCGCTGCAATCGGGGACAATGAGTATAAACCGGGAACAGCAGCTCTTTCTGCATACGGCGCCGCACACGCCGGTGCCGATTACATCAAAGTCGGCCTGATGTTCGACGGGGAGGACCGCGCCCGCGAGGTCATCGAAGCGGTGACCACGGCGGTGAAGCGCGATTTTCCCGAGAGATACGTCGTCATCGCAGCCTATGCCGATTCGGCGAGGATGGGCACGATCCCGCCGTTCGCGATCAGTTCGCTGGTCGCGGACGCCGGGGCCGATGTCGCCATGATCGACACCGGTATTAAGGATGGGAAGAGTCTCTTCGAGTTCATGGACGAAGAGGCGCTGACCCGGTTCACCGCACAGAACCGGGAGTTTGGGCTGCAGACGGCTCTTGCCGGCTCGTTGAAGTTCGAGGATCTCGATGCCTTGAAGAGGATCGACCCCGAGATCATTGGTGTCCGGGGGATGGTCTGCGGAGGCGATCGCTCGATGGTGGTCAGGGCGGAACTGGTGGAGAAAGCAATGATGATGCTCAGGTGATGTATGTACACCAAGAAGATGCAGATGGAAACAACATTTACGTTCGACGACGTGCTCCTTGAGCCCGCCGAATCATGGGTGGAGCCCGCCGATGCCGATGTCAGGTCGCGGTTCTCGCGCAATATACCTCTGACTATCCCTCTCGTGAGCGCCGCCATGGATACCGTGACCGAGTCGGTGATGGCGATAACCATGGCTCGCGAAGGCGGCATCGGTGTCATCCACCGGAACATGACCGCTGAAAACGAGGTCGGCGAGGTCAGGATCGTCAAGCAGGCCGAGGACCTGATCGAGCGCGAGGTCGTGGCGGTCGATCCCGAAGCCACGGTCACCGACGTGGAGCGGATCATGCGGCAGTACGGCATCGGCGGCGTGCCCGTCATCGAGAACGAGAAGGTGATCGGCATCGTCAGCCGCAGGGATATCAGGGCGATCCTCCCGAAACGCGGCGAGGCGAAGATAACCGACTACATGACGAAGAAGTTGATCACGGCTTCCGAGGATATCACGGCGGAGAACGCGCTCGAGACGATGTATGCGAACAAGGTCGAGCGTCTCCCGGTCGTGGACGCCGAAGGGTGCCTGGTCGGCATCATCACGATGCGGGACATCCTCGAGAAACGCCAGTACCCCCACGCGAACCGCGATGCGAACGGGAAACTCCGGGTCGCCGCTGCGGTGGGGCCCTTCGACTTCAACCGGGCGATGATGCTCGTCGAGGCCGGGGTCGACGCCCTGGTCGTGGACTGCGCTCACGGCCACAACATGAACGTCGTCAGGGCGGTCGGCGAGATCAAGGCGAGCGTCGCCGTCGACGTGGTGGCGGGAAACATCGCGACGAAGCAGGCGGCCTCGACCCTTGCCGGGATGGTGGACGGGCTGAAGGTCGGTATCGGGCCGGGCTCCATCTGTACCACAAGGATCGTCGCGGGCGTGGGCGTGCCGCAGGTCTCTGCCATCGCAAACGTTGCCGGGGTGGCGCAAGAGGCCGACGTGCCGGTGATCGCCGACGGCGGCATCCGCTACTCAGGGGACATCGCAAAGGCGATCGCCGCTGGTGCAGACTGCATCATGGCCGGCAGCCTCTTTGCCGGCACCGACGAGGCGCCGGGGAGGGTCACGACGATCAAGGGCCGGCGCTACAAGCAGTACCGCGGGATGGGATCGCTCGGCGTCATGAGCAGCGGCGAGTCGAGCGACCGCTACTTCCAGAAGAAGGAGTTCGGGAAGACCAAGTTCGTTCCCGAAGGCGTCGAGGGGGTCACGCCCTACGTCGGGCGGGTCGCGGACGTCATCTACCAGCTTGTCGGCGGCCTGAAATCTGCCATGGGCTACACGGGCTCGAAGACGGTGGCGGATCTGAAGAAAAACGGCAGATTCCTCAGGATCACGTCTGCGGGGTACGGCGAGAGCCACCCGCACAACATCATGATCACCGACGAGGCACCGAACTACCGCCTCTTCGAATGATCCTTTTTTTATGGTTGAATCACTAACATTTAGTAAATATGCTTGAGGGCAGCGAGGTTTCCCGTCTCCTTGATATCCTGGGAAACCGGAACAGACGGCGAATAATAGAGCTGCTGAGGCAGAAACCGTGTTTCGTGACTGAGATCTCCGAGCGGCTGGTGCTCAGTCCGAAAGCGGTGATAGAACACCTCCAGTTGATGGAACGCGAGGAACTCCTCGTATCTCACCAGGATGAACGCAGGCGAAAGTATTACTACCTCTCGCATGACATCAATGTCATCGTAAACCTGCAGAAGCAGGACGGGGTTACGCTTCCCTCCGTTGAAGAGAACCAGAGAACACGATTAGCAAGGAACCTCGAGGTGTTCAGGAGGATGGTTCGGGTTCACGACGAACTCCTGGAGAGCCTCGAACAACTGGAGCGGGAGATTGAATCGAGGTTCGGTGAGGTCATGCGCACGCGGGGGAGTCTCGTCACCGACGACGGGGAGATGGAGATCGTCCTCGCCCTCTCCCACGCCGACCTGCGCCTCGCGGAACTCGAGGAAGTGAGCAGCCTGTCCACGGATGAGCTGAAACAGAGATTGGGCAACCTCACACGCAAGGGGGTTGTCGAGCGAATCAACGACCGATACCGGATACGTGGTACACATGGCGAATAACCCATACGACGAAGTGTTTCGAGACATCGCGCGGCTGATGGAGCGGATCCTGAGCGAGATGCCGCCCTGCGACCCGAAGATCATCGGGTTCACCATCATCGGCGGAATGCCGGAAGGGGCCTCCTACCCCGATTTTGCCGGGGACGAGGAGAGCGAGTCCGATGTCGAGGTGGTCGAAGGGGACGACTGCATCTACATCACCGCAGTGGCGGATGCCCGGGCGGACGGCGCCCCATACGTCACGTTCCAGGAGGACTCCGTGACCCTCTGCACCGGGGGTGACGAGGAGACGGTCATCGATCTCGACTGCGAGATCGACGTACTGCATAGCGTCTACAACGTGCAGCACGGCGTGATCGACGCTGTCTGCCCAAAGAAGAGCGCACCGGGCGAGGCCGCCCGCCCCTGAACCACATCACTCTTTTACGGCGGGTTCGGAAGAGCGCGTTTCGCCGGGCGAATGTCGCATTTACATGGGAGTTCGTGCGTCAAGCAATCTTTCAAACCTCCGGCCCCCCGGAGGAACTTACTCTTCATCCGCACCGGCATCGCGGAGCGCTTCACTGATTACCCCCCGGACGTCATCTATCGCCTCGCACTCAAGAGCCTGACGGAGCGCCAGAACAGCCTTCCTGCCGCCGATCGTGCCGAGCGAGCGGGCGGCGCTCCGTCGCACGAACTCGTTCTCGTCGTTCTGCATCCGCCCGAGCAGCACGACCGCCCGGGGATCGCCAAGCAGCCCGAGCCCCTTCGCCGCCATGTAGCGGACGTGATCCTTCTCATCGTCGAGGGCGGCGACGAGGGGCGCATACGCCTCGCCGTCGCCGAGCAGCCCGAGGGCCTCCGCCGCGCGATACCGCACCCTCCAGTCGCCGTCCGAGAGCAGGGCAACGCAGGCGGGCACGGCAGGTTTTCCAACCGCGACGAATCCGTGCATCGCCTCCGCCCGCACAGCCTTCTCCGGGTCAAAGAGCCGTGAGATCAAGTTCTCCAGGTCCAGACGATCGTCTCCAGATTCAGGGGATATGCTATGAGTCATGATTCCGTCACTCCCGCGGCCTACGCCCCGGCGTACATCACACATTGAGACGGATTTGTAATAAGTGCTTAGGGCCGCCGGGTCACCTGCAGGCGCCGTATCCCCGCGGCCCCCAACTGGTGTCAGGTCAGAAATCCGGAAGCATATATCGCCAGACTCACCAGAACAACAAGACCGGTTCCGAAGATGAGCGTCCCCAGAGCGTTGAATAAGGGATCGCTCTCGATCCATTTCTCTTGAACGTGCATGGCACCGGATACAGCATCAAGGTATATATATTTTACCAGGGAGATAAAAATAAATTCTCCTATATAATCGTATTCAATAGCGATACCTGCCGGACTACGAGTTTGAGGATTATCGAGGGTTCAGCGCGGTTTCCCGGTGCGCCCCGGCATGCTGCGCGCCATCTACGGGAGAGAAACCGCTCCGCTGGAAGCCTCGAAGATGAAAGAAAGTGACGCCCAGGACGGAATTCGAATCCGTGTCGACGGCGTGACAGGCCGTCATGATAGGCCACTACACTACCTGGGCACTCAATGTTTGGGGGTGATCCCGCCTCCCGGATTCGAACCGGGGACATCGCGGTAGCCGCGCAGTTCGCCCGAGAGCGAAGACCATACTACAGCCGCGCACTCTACCAGTCTGAGTTAAGGCGGGTCACTGCTCTAATAATGTTAGATAGAGTTGTTATTAAATATTTCGCAGAACTCTCGGGGAACGCTGGAATACGGACATCATTATTTATATACAACCTCGGATAACGAGTACATATGAACCCTACAAACGCTGAAGCACGCAGGAATGCTGAAGCGTACTGTCTTCTTCACCGATAGCCGTGCGAACAAGAACGTCACTGTTTTCGACACCACACTGCGCGACGGTGAACAAACACCGGG
>JAQVVW010000153.1 GCA_028698765.1 Methanoculleus sp.
ACAGGTATCGAGCGCACTGTGCAGCCGTGTCTCGGTGGTTGCGCCGGGATACGCCCGGTACTTGTAGGAGAGGAGCATCGACGCTGTAAATACGTTGGAGGACGAGATAGACGTTATCCCTGCGGGGCGAAAGTGAATTGGGAAGGGGGCGCCGCTTTCATCCCCGGCCTGAAGACCGGGGACTTCCCGCTCCGCCCCCTTCACCCCCGAAAGTTAAAATGGAGGAACTATCTGATTGCATCGATCAATTCATTTCGGGGGATTTCAGTTGCTTTTGAAACCTCGTCGAGTATCGAATACAGCGTTCCGACTCTCAGTTCGTTGTGCAGGGGAATGACGACATGAAATTTTTCGTCACCTTTTTGGATAACCATTTGAACGTGGCTTCCTGTTTGTCGAAGGTACGTGTACCCGAGAGATTTGAGGTATTTAACGATCTTGAATCCACTAACAACCGGTCGCCTTGACATTGCGATCAACTTTGAATGTCAATTCAAGCTGTTGAGTGAGTGGTTCGGCGTCGATCTCATCGAGTTCAAGGATGAAGTCGGGCACGGGTTCGGTCGTAACGGTGATCGTGATCTGCTCTCCCGATCCGATCTCTTCTTCGAAATAGAGTTCTGTTGCTTCTATGATATTATCGACGAGTTCGCCGATAGTTTCTCCCTGGGTGACGATGCCGTGATCTGTAGCACGAGCGGTCCATCCCCCATCGTAATAGAATATTTTGAACTCGACTAACATGACCTTCACCCCGAATTAGTTGAGATGTGTGTGGTTTAATACAATAAATGTAGTGGCGATACCGGGTCCGATGTTTCGGGGGGTATCATGTTTAGTCGATTTGACACCCTCCGGGGGCTTTCTTGCACCGCCATGAACCCCGATGTTGCGACGCGGCTGCAAGCCTTCGACGATGATACCAGAACAAAACTGAGCGCTAGGAAAAAGAGCCCGGCCCGTCACCGCCCGGCAACCCAGTGCCGTGCGATGAACTCCCGCACCATCTGCGCCGCCACGGCCGCTGTCTGGCCGGAATCGAACGGAGCGACCTCCACGTAGTCGAACCCCGCGGCCTCGGGCGCGAGGGCACGCACGACCTCCCGGATATCGAGCGGCGTCATCCCGAACGGCTCGGGCGTCCCGAGGCCCGGGGTGAGGCAGCAGTCGATCGCGTCGGCATCGATCGAGAGGTAGATCCTCCTCTCCGCGACGTGCTCCCGGACTTCCCGGAGGACGGCGCCGATGCCCCGCTCGCGCACCGTATCGGCGGTATAGAGCTGCGTTCTCTCCGCAGCAATCTCGTACTGCTCGCGATCGCCGCTCCGGGCGCCGATGATGACGACGTCCTCGACCGTCTCGAGGACGCGCCGGGTGACGCACCCGTGGCTGTAGGGCGTCCCGTCGAGTTCGTCCCGGAGGTCCAGGTGCGCGTCGCAGACAACGTAGACATCGGGCCGGACGGCCCTGACCGCGCCGACCGTCGCGGTATGCTCGCCGCCGAGCATCACCGGCACCTTGCCGTCGCCGATGATATCCCCCGCGACGTCGGCCGTCTGTCGGGCGACCTCCTCCGGCAGCCGCGAGACCGCGAGATCGCCGAGGTCCGTGACCGGCACCTCGAAGAAGTCTACCCCGGTCGCGGGGTCGTAGGACTCGAAGTTGAACGAGACCTCCCGGATTGCCCGGGGTCCGAACCGTGTCCCCGGTCGAAACGACGTCGTGCCGTCGTAGGGGACGCCGAAGACGGCGTAGCGGGCCTCCTCATACGATGCATCCGCATCCGCAAAATGGAGATGGGAGAGCTCGTGCATGCCCGTTTTCGTAAGCCAGAAAAGGTCACTCAAGTTTCTTCTTGCCCAGGGATGAGATGTATGCAATCTCCTTACCCGGCTCAAGGCCGCCGACCTGCTCTTCGGTCAGATTGAGCTCGAACATCTCGAAGTCCTTGACGTCCATGAGCTGGACGGTCATGTCGGCAATCGAGATGACCTGTGCCATCTTCCGCTCCACCACCGGGACGTAGGTCTTTGCCGAGACCGGCTGGACGATCGAGCGCTTGACGCCGTCGAAGATGCCGATGCAGTCGATCCGGGACTTTGCCGCCCCGTGCTTCCCCGGCTTCGAGATAGCGATGGAGACAATCCTGCAAGGCTCATCATCTACGACGACGTAGCGTCCTTCTTTTAGTTTCCCAACTTCTGTCTGTTCCTTCATATCGTCTCACTCAACAAACGCGTGCTTAATGTATCTGGATTGCATTACATAAATACACCGTAGAATAAGGGGCGGGACGAGGAGAATTGATGGAGTTTATCCAGGCGTGTGACGACCTGGCGGGGATTGTCCGGGATGCCGTGGCCGGCATGGTCGGAACGCCGGAAGCAGGAGAGGTCGTGAGGATGGGCGCGGACGGCACGCCCACCAAGAAGATCGACCAGGTCGCAGAGGATATCATCGTGGACTACTTCACGTGCCATCCCTTCTGCCGGCGCCTGATCAGCGAGGAGCTCGGGTGCGCCGGGATGGGTGGAGAGAAGGGCACCATTTATCTCGACCCGGTCGACGGCACCCACAACGCCGTGGTCGGGATCCCGTTCTACGCCCTCTCCATCGCATACGCCGAGGACGGGATCACCCGGGCGGGCTACGTCCAGAACCTCGCCACTGGCGAGACGTTTTGCGCCGTCCGGGGCCGGGGTGCGTTCCTCGACGGGCGTCCTATCCGCGTCTCCGGGGTATCGCTCCTCGAAGAGAGCGCCATGAGCGTCTACGGCCGGAAGTTCGACCCGACCCGGATGTTCGGGATCGCCCGGAAGATCCGGCGGTTGCGCCTTCTCGGGGCATCGGCACTCGAGCTCTGTTACGTCGGGTGCGGCCGCCTCGACGGGTTCGTCGACCTGCGGGGGACGCTCCGGGTCACCGACGCGGCGGCGGGGCTGCTGGTCTGCGAGGAGGCCGGCGGGACGGTCTCCGATCCCGAGGGGGGCGTACTCGCCTTCCCCGACGAGGTCACCGCCGGGAGGAGCCTCGTCGTCACGAACGGCGTCATGCACAACAAGGTCGTCGAGTACCTGAGGTGATCCACGTATGAAGATCGTGCTGGTATCGCGTATCGATAACGAGGACGCGCTCCGCTACACTGCGAAGCTTGCCCGGGACCTCGAAGGTATGGGTCACGACGTCGTTCTCGAAGAGGGCACGGGACGGCACCTCGGCAGAGACGGTATCCCGTTTCAGGAGATCGCCGGCGATCTCGTTGTGGTCGTCGGCGGCGACGGGTCGGTCCTCCTCACCGTCCACCAGATGAAGAAGCAGATCCCGGTCCTCGGGATCAACTGGGGCGAGGTGGGGTTCCTCACGGACCTGGAGCCCGAAGAGGCGCGCGCTTTCTTCGCCGCCCACCCCGGGGGATTCCAGGTCGAACAGCGGATGCGGATCAGCCTCGCCGTCGACGGGAAGTCGTTCGGCGACGCCCTCAACGAGGGGGTCATCGTCACCGATCGGCCGGCGAAGATGCTCCGGTTCGCTGTCTATGTCGACGGGACCCCCGCAGAACGGGTCAGGGCCGACGGTCTGATCATCTCGACCCCGACCGGATCGACCGCCTATGCCATGAGCGCTGGAGGGCCGATCATCGACCCACAGATCGAGGGAATCCTCCTCATCCCCCTCGCGCCCTACATGCTCTCGTCCCGGCCTCACGTCATCAGCACCGGGAGAAATCTCGAGATCACTCTCGAGACCGAGAAACCGGCGCACCTCGTCATCGACGGGCAGATCGCGTTCGAGCTTGAACGAGAGGCCACGATCACGGTCAGAAGATCGGACGAACCTGCCCTCTTTGTCTCTACAGAAAAACCCTTCTTTGAGAAGGTGAACCACAAACTCCGCAACCTCTGATCCCGCTCTACCTCAAACCGAGATTTTATGAGCGGCCGCGGGGATAATCTGGACAAGAGGAGTGAGCACGATCATGGAAGACCAGATGCGCATGGAGATCCCCTACGCGGAGATCGCAGAGACGCTCAAGACCGCCCTCGACCTTCGGGGCTCGCCGGTCGCGGTGAAACTCGCAAAGAGCCCCGACGGTATCCCCGAAGGGGTCGGGCCGATCGAGGAGACCGTCCGCCACTGCCAGATGATCAGCAGAGCGCGCCTTAATGGTGAGATCTTCTACGCGACCGCCGACAAACACGTCTGCATGGGGGGCGGCTGGGCGCTCGGGCTGAAGGAACTCACGCCGAGCCTCCGCTCGGGGGAGTTTTACTACAAACTCGGCAAGTTCGAGAGCTGGGCCGCCTGCATGCGGACGATCCAGCAGGTGCCGCACGTCCCGGAACTCGAGACCTACGCGACCGTCTATGCGCCGCTCGAGAAGACGCCGTTCGACCCGCACGTCGTCGTCATCGTGGCAAGCCCCCGGGCGATGCTGAAACTCGCGCAGACGACGCTCTACCTGCTCGGAGGGCGGATCGAGTCCACGATGTCGGGGATCCAGTCGGTCTGTGCGGATGCGACCGCGCTGCCCTATCTCTCCGGTAAGATCAACTACTCGCTCGGGTGCGACGGCTCGCGCCGGTTCTCGGGGATCGAGGACGACGAACTCGTCATGGGCATCCCCGCCGAACTCCTTCCCGAGTTTGCCCGGGCGCTCCCGATCATCACCGCCGCACCCGGGTCGGTGAAGTGACCGGTCGCCCGGTTGCATCGTTTTTTTCGTATATCACCTGCAGGTGAACCG
>JAQVVW010000154.1 GCA_028698765.1 Methanoculleus sp.
CCCGAGAAGTTCCACGGGCTCAAGAACGTCGAGACCCGCTACCGGCAGCGCTACCTTGACCTGATCATGAACGAGGAGAGCTGCGAGACCTTCCGGACGCGGAGCAGGATCCTATCGCTCATCCGGCAGTTCCTCTTCGAGCGGGACTACCTGGAGTTCGAGACGCCCACCCTGCAGCCGATCTACGGCGGCGCAAACGCCCGGCCGTTCACCACCCACCACAACGCTCTCGACCAGAAACTCTACCTCCGGATCGCGCCGGAACTCTACCTCAAGCGCCTCGTCGTCGGCGGGTTCGAGAAGGTCTTCGAGCTCGCAAAGAACTTCAGGAACGAGGACATCGACACCAACCACAACCCGGAGTTCTCGATGGTGGAGATCTACGAGGCCTACCGGGACTACAACGACATGATGGACCTCACCGAGGAGATCTTCGCGTTCCTCGCGGAGAAGGTATGCGCCAAGACCATGGTCCCGTATGCCGGGCACGACCTGAACTTCGCCCGCCCCTGGCGCCGCCTCACGATGGAGGAGGCGGTGCGGGAGTACGCCGGGATCGATATCGGGGCGATGAGCCTCGAAGAACTCCGTGCATTCGGCCTTGAACACTGCGTCGAGGGCTGCGAGAGCGCCACAACCCGGGGCGAGTACCTGGTCCTCTTCTTCGAGCACTTCGGCGAGAAGCAGCTCATCCAGCCGACATTCGTCTACGACTTCCCCATCGAGAACTCGCCGCTTGCAAAGAAGCACCGCGAGAAGGAGGGGATGACGGAGCGGTTCGAACTCTTCATCGCCGGGATGGAGATGGCGAACGGCTTCTCGGAGTTGAACGATCCCCTCGACCAGAAGGCGCGGCTCGAGCTGCAGGACGCAAAACGCCGGAAGGGCGACCTCGAGGCGCAGATGATCGACTACGACTTCATCAACGCGCTCGGCTACGGGATGCCCCCCACCGGCGGCGTCGGGATCGGGATCGACCGCCTGGTGATGCTCCTCACCGGGAAGGACTCGATCAAGGAGGTGCTCCTCTTCCCGCAGATGAAGACCCTCGGTATGAAGCCGGACGGGGAAGAACCGGAGCAGGACGGCGGCGAGGAGTAAACCCGCCGCTCAATTTTGCCATGAACGGACAGAACCGCGCCGCCATCCGTCCCGGGATGACGGTCGATGTCGTCCTCAAGCGCGACCAGAAGACCGGGAAGCGCACCCGGGGCGTCGTCGCCGAGATCCTGACGAACTCCTCGTTTCACCCGCACGGGATCAAGGTCCGGCTCCAGGACGGCCAGGTCGGGCGGGTCCAGGAGATCGTCGGGTAAGGTCAGGCGGCCTTTTTAAGGGTGAATCGGATGGCCGCACCCTCCTCCGGCCGGCCCGCGACCCGGTCATCCGCCCGGATCCGCCCGCAGTACCTCTCCACCAGCATCCGGCAGATGTAGAGGCCAAGGCCCCGACCGCTCTTTTCGCCGTCTCCACCGCTGAAACGGGCAAAGAGGTACGACTTCTTCTCATCGGGGATCCCCGGCCCGTCATCCTCGACAGAGACGAGCACATCCTCCCCGCGGGCCACGGCCATCCTGCGGTCGTCGTCGGGATGTGCTGCGCCCGCAATCATCTCGCCCAGGCAGTCGAAGACCCGGACCTCGCTGACGTACGGATTTTCGTCCGCCACCTCCCGGATTGCATCCGCATAACTCAACGCCGTGCGCTGCTCTCCCGGGGATGGTATCGCCGGGCGGCATTCAACCCTCCACTGGAGTGGGGGGGCCTTCTGCATGTCTTTTTCGTACGCCTCTACCGGGGAGTGCTCGGCGGGAGCGATCGAACGACAGCAGATCAAACTTCTGGTGGTGGAAATTCGACGGAAAAAAGAGACTTTGGGGCCTGATTCGCGGCCCCGGACGTATCGTGGGACGGTACGGTGATCTTACATCGGGGGCATGCCGCCCATGCCGCCCATGCCGCCGCCCATGGCAGCCATCTCCTCAGGAGAGGGGCCGGCAGACTTGGATGCGGCGATGACGTCGTCGATCCGGAGGATCATGACGGCGGCTTCAGCGGCGCTGGAGACTGCCTGGGTCTTCACCCGGAGGGGCTCAACGACGCCGGCCTTGAGCATGTCGCCGGAGACGGCGTTAAAGACATCGAGGCCCATGTACTTCGCGTTCTTGCCGCCCTTCTCGTGGGCTGCACGGAGGGCGACGAGCATGTCGATCGGGTCGAGACCCGCGTTCTCGGCAAGCGTCCTCGGGATGATCTCGAGGGCGTTTGCAAACGCTTCGATAGCGAGCTGGGCGCGGCCGCCGACGGTCGCGGCGTACTCGCGGAGCCGGAGCGAGAGTTCGATCTCGGGCGCACCGCCGCCGGCGACGAACTTCTTGTCCTCGACGGCAACGCTGACGACCCGGAGCGCATCCTCTATGGCGCGATCGAGTTCGTCAACGACGTGCTCGGTGCCGCCGCGGATGATGATCGAGACCGCCTTCGGGTTCTCGCACTCGGTGACGAAGATCATCTCTTCGCCGGAGACCTTCTTCTCCTCGACGCTACCGGCTTTCCCGAGCTCCTCGGGGGCGATGGCGTCGATGGAGCTGACGACTGCCGCACTGGTGGCGCGGGCGAGTTTCTCCATGTCGCTCTTCTTGACACGGCGGACGGCAAAGATGCCGGCCTTCGCGAGGTAGTGCTGGGCGATGTCGTCGATGCCCTTCTGGCAGAAGACGACGTTTGCACCGCTGGAAACGACCTTGTCGACGATGCCCTTGATCATCCGCTCCTCTTCATCGAGGAACATCTGGAGCTGGTCGGGGCTTGTTATGCTGATCTCGGCGTCGACCTCGGTCTTCTTGAACTCGATGGCGGCGTTCAGGAGCAGGATCTTCGCGTCCTTGACGACGCGGGGCATGGCGGGGTGGACACGCTCCTTGTCGATGATCATGCCTTCGACGATCTCGGAGTCCTCGATGGATCCGCCGACCTTCTTCTCGACCTTCACAAACTCGGTGTCGACGGTTCCGTCGGCGTCGGCGACCATCGTGATTGCCCTGACGACGAGCTCGGTGAGCTTCTCCTTTGCGGCCTCGGCGCCCTTCCCGGTCATGGCGGTGTCGGCAAGCTTCCGGAGCATCACCATGTCGTCGGGCTTGACCTCGACGGCGATATCATCGAGGATGGTCTGCGCCTTGTCGGCGGCCATCCGGTAGCCGTGAGCGATGACCGTGGGGTGCACGTCCTGGTCGAGGAGGTCCTCGGCACGCTTCAGGAGTTCGCCTGCGATCACCACTGCGGTCGTGGTGCCGTCGCCGACCTCGTCGTCCTGGGTCTTGGCGATCTCGACCATCATCTTTGCGGCGGGGTGCTCGATATCCATCTCTTTCAGGATGGTCACACCGTCGTTCGTGATGACGACGTCGCCGATGGTGTCGACGAGCATCTTGTCCATGCCTTTGGGGCCGAGCGTTGTCCGTACAGCGCTTGCCACAGCCTTTGCGGCTGCGATGTTGCCCGACTGTGCGTCACGACCGCGGGTACGCTGGCTACCCTCTTTCAGAATAAGGATTGGTTGTCCTCCAAGACTTGACATAGGTATCACCGTTGTTAAGCGATAGAAAGGTAGGTTTGTGGTTCTATATAAACCTATTTACTCATTTATCATATCTATGAGTTCCGAGCCGTCTTCGAGGGAGTGGAGATGTTCTTCTCCGATAAGGAGTGTTTTGCCGATCTTTTTCTGCTTTTTGGAATCCGTGACGACGCACATCGCAAACGTCTTCGTGATCTGCGAGATGTTGCCGATCAGGGAAGCGCGCTTCACGACCTTCTGGGACGTGCCGTACGCCGTCAGGATCGTGTGCTTATCAAAGAGCGCCAGCGCCTGGAACGGGGCCTGCCGCATCGCGTGGATCTCCATCCCCATACGTTCGAGATCGATCAGAACGTCGCCGGACGCGGATTCGGCGGGCTTCTCGGGCTCGGGAGTGCGGTAACCGAGGAGTTCGATCGTCTCGACGAGCGGGGCGTTGAAGAGGTCCTCGAGTTTGATGGCGACATCGAGCGTGGTGCCCATCCCGCTCTCGTACTTGCTGATCGTCCGGCGGGAGACCCCGAGTTGCGACGCAAGGTCTCCAAGCGACATCCGGGAGCGCTCCCGCACCTCACGGAGAAGGTCGCCTTTGATCTTCACGTAGAGGCCGCCGGGGGAGGCGTAGACCATCGGCGAGAGGCCTTCCACGAAGTAGTCGTAGAGCGTCTCGGGGCTGAGGGCGAAGAGCCCGTAGCGGATGTAGACGACGCCGCGCTCCAGTTCAGTATCGCGTGCCCGCTCCCCGACGATGAGGGGGGTGGCCTCCAGGTGCCGGGCGATCAGGTTGAGATCCCAGGCGATGTCGGCGCTCACGCTGTCGATGTGAGAGGCGACCTTGATGATGACGAGGTTGTCGCCCCTCTTCACGATAAGGTCGAAACTCCGTGGACGGATGTTGCATCGCTCCGAGACATCGAAGTTTGCAAGGAGCATGATGCTGATGACCATCTGAGGGAGGCGATCCTGCGACATAATCCGTAAGAATCGATATAGTCGGAGACGATATAAACTAGAGGGTCATGTGGATCGGGATCGACGATACGGACTCGCCTGCCGGGATGTGCACCACCTACCTCGGCGCGGTGCTGGTGCAGCGGCTCGCGCGGGCGGGACTCCCCGTC
>JAQVVW010000155.1 GCA_028698765.1 Methanoculleus sp.
GCGCTCGACCCGATCTTCCGGAAGTACCGGCCCGACCTCCTGACGTTCAGCATATGGTATGCGTTCCGGGAGTGCTACGTTCTCCCCCTCTCGCACGACGAGGTCGTCCACGAGAAGGGTTCGCTCGCAGGAAAGATGCCCGGCGACGAGTGGCGGAAACGGGCGAATCTCCGTCTCCTCTACGGGTACATGTTCACGCATCCGGGCAAGAAGCTCCTCTTCATGGGCGGGGAGTTCGGGCAGTGGTCGGAGTGGAGCCATGATGCCGGGCTTGAGTGGCACCTCCTGGAGTACGCCCCGCATCAGGGGATCCTCCGATGGGTCGCCGACTTGAACCGCCTCTACCGGCGGATGCCCGCCCTCCATGAGCGGGACGCCGATCCGGCGGGGTTCGAATGGGTCGATTTCTCGGACGTCGAGAAGAGCGTCGTCAGTTACCTGCGGCGGGGGCGGTCGGCCGACGACGTCGCCCTCGTCGCCTGCAACTTCACCCCGGTGCCGCGCTACAACTACCGGGTCGGCGTCCCGTTCGGCGGGTTCTGGAAGGAGGTGCTCAACAGCGATGCGGTCGAGTACGGCGGGAGCGGCGTCGGGAACCTCGGGGGGGTGGAGGCGGAGCAGGTGCCGGCACACGGCCGGCCGTGGTCGCTCCCGCTCACCCTGCCCCCGCTCGGGGCGGTCGTCTTTCTCCCCGAGGGGGCGTGACGATGGATCGCGCCGTCTGCATCCACGGCCACTTCTACCAGCCCGCGCGTGAGAACCCCTGGCTCGGCGAGATCGGGGCACAGCGTTCCGCCGCGCCGTACCACGACTGGAACGAGCGGGTGTCGGCGGAGTGCTACGCCCCGAACACCGCCGCACGCATCCTCGACGGCGAGGGGCTGATCGAGCAGCTCGTGAACAACTATGCACGGATCAGTTTCACGGCCGCACCGACGCTTTTATCCTGGCTCGAGCAGCACCGCCCGGAGGTCTACGGTGCGATCCTCGACGGAGATCGGGAGAGCCGGGGGCGCTATGGAGACCACGGTTCTGCAATCGCCTGCTGCTACAACCACACCATCATGCCGCTTGCGACCCGGCGGGATAAACAGACCCAGGTCGCCTGGGGAGTCCGCGACTTTGTATCGAGATTCGGCAGAATGCCCGAAGGGATGTGGCTCCCGGAGACGGCGGTCGATACCGAGTCCCTGGAGATTCTGGCGGCGGCGGGGATCCGGTTCACCATCCTCGCCCCCCACCAGGCTGCAGGCGTGCGGGCGATCGGGGAAGAAGGCTGGACGGACGTCTCCGGTGGCCGGGTCGAGACGAGGATGCCCTACCTCTGCCGCCTCCCTTCCGGGCGGAGCATCGCGGTCTTCTTCTACGACGGGACGATCGCCCGCGACGTCGCGTTCGGCGACCTGCTCTCCGATGGGCAGCGATTTTTTGGGCGGTTCCTGGACGCGTTCTCCCGGGAGAGAGACCGGTCGGAACTCGTGCATATCGCAACCGATGCCGAGACCTACGGCCACCACCGAAAATTCGGGGAGATGGCGCTCGCCCGCTGCCTCGAAGCCATCGAAGCGCACCACGGCGTTCGCCTCACGGTCTACGGGGATTACCTCGACACCCATCCGCCCACGCACGAGGCGCTCGTTCGTGAAGGGACGTCGTGGAGTTGCGCTCACGGCATCGAGCGGTGGCGGGGGGCGTGCGGGTGCCATACCGGGAGAGAGCCCGGGTGGTCGCAGGCGTGGCGGTGCCCGCTCCGGGAGGCGATCGAGATGGTCAGGGACGCTCTCGCTCCCCGGTCGGAGGAGGCGCTCGCTGCTCTCGTCCGCGACCCGGCAGATGCCCGCGACGACGCCGTCGAACTCCTCCTCGGCCGGTGGTCGGACGAGAGCGTGGCAGCGTTCTTCTCCCGGCATGCTCCCGGCGGCATCGATGCCGGAGGGCGGCGGCGGGTGCTTGCCCTGCTTGAGATGGAGCGGCAGGCGATGCTGATGCAGACGAGCTGCGGCTGGTTCTTCGACGACATCACCGAGCCGGGGAGCGTCCAGGTGATGCGGCACGCGAAACGGGCGATGGATCTCGCCCGGCAGGTTCTCGACCTCGATCTTGAGGCGACGCTCATTGAGATCCTCCGCCGCGCTCCGGTGAACGATCCGCGCTACGCGACTGGAGCGGAGGTCTATGACGCCCTGGTACGGCCGGCAGCGGTCGATCTCTCCCGGATAGCGGCCGGTGCGGCTCTCTACGCGCTCTTCGGCCTCGAACACCCCGCGGCTGCGTCGGGGATGTACGTCGTTCATGGAGACTGGCCGTACCGCTTGAACGCCAAAGAGCGCCGCATCCTCGGGACCGTCCGGGTGCGGTCACGGGCGACGGGAGAGGAGGGACTCTTCGATGCAGCCGCGTGCTTTTCCGGGATCGACCGGGTCGTCATCGGCGTGCGCGAACCGCGGGGCGGGGAGGCGCTCCAGGCGGCGTGGGAGAACTCCGATCCGGCCGGGGCGATACCCCGAACCTTCTCCCGGGTCTACACCGTGCCCGACCTCTCTGGCGAGGAGCGGTGGAGGATCGCACGCGAGATCGCGCCCGGTATCGGAGAGGCCGTCTGTGCGGTCTATCGCGACTCGGCGGCGACGATCGGGGTGCTTGACGAACTCGGGATCCCCGCCCCGGGAGCCGCCGCCCGTCTTCTGGCGCACGCCCGCGTGATCCGGCTGCTCGCGATGATCGAGGAGGGGTGCCCCGATCTGGAGCGATCGCTCGCACTCGCGGAGGAGGTGCGGCGAGAGGTCATCGAGGCCGATCTCGCAGCCCTCGGGGCGGCGGCGAGCAGGCGGATCACGCTCGCGCTCCGGGCAGCGGCTGCCCGGCCGGACGATCCCGCCCCGCTCGACGAGGTCTCCCGCATCTTCGGGTGTGCAAAGATATTTCCGCTGCCGCTCACCCTTGAGGAGAGCCGGAAGATCTGCGTCGGGATGCGCGGGCACTATGCGGTGGTGCGGGAGCGGGGCGACGGGGGTGCAGGACGATGGGCAGAAGCCTTCAGGAGGACAGCGGCATGCCTTGGCGTACGGGTGACGTGAGAGGGAAGCGGGCATGAACAGGCGGAGCAGCGGGGTTCTCCTGCACATAACGTCGCTGCCGTCGGCATATGGGATCGGGGATCTCGGGCCCGCGGCGCACCGGTTCGGGGATCTCCTCAGCACTACCGGGCAGCGTTACTGGCAGATCCTTCCGCTCAACCCGACGTGCCCGGAGTTTGCCAACTCACCCTACCAGAGCCCATCGGCGTTCGCGGGGAACACCTGGCTCATCAGCCCCGAGCAGATGGTCGCAGACGGTCTCCTCACCCCGGAGGATATTGCAGATCCGCCAGAATTTCCTACAGAACGGGTCGACTACCGTGCGGTTCTCGACTACAAGAACGGCCTCTTCGATAGGGCGTTCGAGCGGTTCAAGGAGCAAGGCTGCGATTTCCGTTACGAGGATTTTGCGGCCGGCAATGTATCCTGGCTCAACGATTACGCCATCTTTGCCGCCCTCAAGGAGCGGTTCTCCGGGAAGGTCTGGAGCGATTGGCCGGCCGGGATCCGGGACCGGCACGAAGGGGCGCTCGGAGAACATGGCACGGAACTTGCCGACCGGATCTTCCGGGAGAAGTTTCTTCAGTATGTCTTCGACCGCCAGTGGCAGGCGCTGAAGGTCCACTGCCGTGCACGCCACCTCCAGATCATCGGGGATATCCCCATCTACCTCACCTACGACAGCGTCGACGTCTGGGCGAACCCGGGTCTCTTCAAACTCGACGAGCAGAAGAGGCCGACCGCTGTCTCGGGCGTGCCCCCGGATGCGTTCAGCGATACCGGGCAACTCTGGGGGAACCCGGTCTACAACTGGGATGCGCACCGAGAGCAGGGGTTCGCATGGTGGGAGAGTCGGATCGAACGCACCCTCGCCCTTGTCGACCGGTTGCGCCTCGACCATTTCCGGGGGTTCGTGCAGTACTGGGAGGTGCCTGCCGGCGATGAGACTGCAGAGAACGGGCGCTGGGTCGATGCCCTCGGCCGGGACCTCTTCACCCTGCTTGTACGGAGCAGGCCGTGCCTCCCTATCATCGCCGAAGACCTCGGCTACATCACCCCCGACGTCCACGAGATGATGGCCTACTTCGGGTTCGCGGGGATGAAGGTCCTGACCTTCGGTTTCTCCGGCGACGTCGCGCAGAACCCTCACGCGCCGCACAACATCACACGGGACTGCGTCGCCTACACGGGGACGCACGACAACAACACCGTCCGGGGATGGTTCGAGCACGAGACCTCCGACGACCGGAAGAACCTGCTCTTCCGCTACATCGGGGGGCGGGTGAGCGGCGATCAGGTGCACCGGATCCTCATCCGTCTCGCGATGCTCTCCCCTGCCGATACCGTCATCGTCCCGATGCAGGACATTCTGGGCCTCGGGGAGGAGGCGCGGATGAACCGGCCGGGCACGACGGAGGGGAACTGGGCGTGGCGGCTCCGGCCGGAGCAGGCGGGGGAGGATGGCCTCCGGGAGTTCACCGAGGTGACGGGGATCTACGGAAGGGGGTGAAGGGGGCGTTGGGGTTCGGAAAATCGTTTTCGAGCGCATATAGATGCACCAGGCTGCTTTGCTCTTACCTGTTGCATATAG
>JAQVVW010000156.1 GCA_028698765.1 Methanoculleus sp.
CATCGTCAACATGAAAAATCTCCTCCGGCTCCACTGTGCAGAAGAGGCATGCGACATCGCGACCGTCGACCGGACGATGATCCCCGGCGGCCGTATCCCCGTCGCCCTCTTCCAGAGACTCTACAGCATCGAGGCGGAAGGGGAGTTCGTCAGCATCTTCCTTAAGACCGATATCGTCCCGGTTCTCGCCCAGGCGGTGCGCGAACTCCGGCAGGATCCGGAATTTTCGAGCGTTGACGCCGCGGAACTGGTCTGGCAGCGATGGCACCAGCGCAGACGGCCCGTTCACGAGATCGAGATGGCAATCACCCGCGTCAGGCTCCACCACCTGGAGGCTCTCTCCCGGCGGCACCCGTTCTCGGTTCTGCCGGTGCTTGCCTACCTTGAGCGGAAGAAGTACGAGGTCGCGAACCTGCGGGCAATCGCACGGGGAAAAGCATTCGATCTCGCGCCCGAGCGGGTATGGCAGTACATCGTCCTGTAGGAGAGAGATCATGGCGATCGACGATATCAAACCCACCCGGGCCGGCCTCCTGATTGTCAGGCGGCGGCTGGCGCTCGCGGAGCGGGTGCACCGGCTGTTATCGATGAAACTCGACGGTATGATGCTGGAACTGGTCAGGCTCACCGAAGAGACCGCAGAAGAGCGCCGGGCACTCGAGGAGAGATACGCCGGTGCGCGGGAGATGGTGGCGGTCGCCGCCATGATGGAAGGGGCGACGGGAGTGCTCCTTGCAGCGCTCTCGGTGGAGATCGATCCGTCCTATACAGCCGGACACAGGAACGTCTTCGGGGTGCGGCTCCCGGCTCTCGAACCGGTGATGGTAAGAAAGACGCTCGACCAGCGGGGTTACGGCATCCTCGGGACATCGTCGGTCATCGATGACGCGGCCGACGCCTACGAGGAACTCCTTATGGCGATCATCGCAACCGCCGAACGCGAAGGAGGAGTCAAACGGTTGCTCGACGAGATCGAGAAGACCCGGCGGAGGGTGAACGCCCTGGAGTTCAAGGTCATCCCGGAACTCACGGAGCTGCGCCGGTTCATCGATGATCAGCGCGACGAGATGGAGCGTCAGGAGTGGACAAGGCTCCGGCGCATCAAAAAGATAAAGGCAAAGAGGGGCACCGGGCTTTGACGGACGACGTCATCCCCCCGTCCGGGCTCGGGTGCAGGTCGTTACTTCGAGGGCACGGGACGGGGTGTGACGCGAGCAGGAATCTGTCGCGTATCATAGTCTCTTCCCCAGGGGAGGGGATGCTCCCCTCCCCGCGAGCCGCCTCCCCAATGGCGATACCCCCCACAGTTCACTGCACAGAAAATGCCTGGAAAAATATCTATGCCCAGGGCACGGATTTCCAGGGGATATCGCCACACACTGCCCCCGCCCCTCGTGGGCGGGGGAGGAGCGCGAAGCGCGGGCGGGGTGGGGGCTACCATGTGGCAACCTGTGAAGCGAAGGCTGCCTCCACTCTGTAGAGCAAGGCTCCCCCTCTGCGCCAGAAATGGACAACTCCAGGGCTTCCGTGGCACCGCGAGAGGCAACAACTGTTCAAAAATAAGGTGTTATGTTCACTAACGAGCGCCTTTCCGCTGCCGGGCCAGGCACTCGATAGCGGCATCCACAATCGCGGCGAGAGCGTCCACGCCAAAGGTCCCGGACGAGAGGACGATATCGTACGGCGAGAGGTCGTCGATATCGATACCGTAGTAGTTCCGGTAGCGAGTGGTCTCCGAACGCTGCCGATTCTCGGTATAGATCAGGGCTCCCTCCTCGTCCATTCCGTCGCGCCCCGCAATGCGTTTTGCCCGGCAGGAGATCGATGCGGAGAGCCAGATACGGAGATCGGCGTTCTCGACCATTCTGCCCGAGAGCCTGCCCTCGACGATGATGTCGTCGGAGGCTTCACCGATCTCTTTTTGCCGTGCATCGATCATCCGGTCGACCGAGGGATCCCTCTCCGCGAACTTCCCGAACTCGGCGAGTTCCATGTCGTGCTCCTTCGCGAGCTGGCGGAAGACCTCTCCTGCGGAGATGAGGTCGAGCCCGTGCTTCCCGGCAAGGTAGCGGGCGAGCGATGTGGTGCCGCTCCCCGGCGGGCCGCTGATGGTGATCCGCATCAGAGTCCTCCGATGTTGAGGGACTTCCGGATCACCTGGCTGACGGTCAGCGAACAGAGCATATACCACAGGATCCAGGCCGGGACGATCCAGAACGCAAAGTCCGAGAGGTTGATCGCTCCGAAGAAGGGCATCACGATACCGCTTGCGATGGCGACCGGTGTGCCGACTTCAGGGAGCCGCAGGAGAAGCCAGAAGAAGATCGGCACGGAGAGCACCAGGATGATCGCCATCGGGGTGAACTGCTGCCGGGAGAAATCCAGCTGGTCCTGCATCATCCGCTCCTGCTTCCCCTGGAGTTTCTTGACCCTCTTTTCGTCCCCGGAGAGTTGGGCCTCTCGGAACTCCTTCTGGAACACCTTCATCTTCGCCTGCGTCTCCTGCATCTTCTCGTAGTCGATGGTGTACTTCTGGACGAGCGAGGAGTAGAGACCCGTGATACTGGAGAGGATCAGGATCATGACGAAGAACGGCACCCCGAGGGTGTCGATGAAGGGGCCCAGCACTGCATCCATCGCGAGGCCGACCGTCACCCGTATCCACTCGACGCTGTACGAGAGCATCACAAGCATGGTGAAGAGGAGGGCGATCGTCGGCCCTTGCTTCTTCAGGTCTACCATATCAGGTTACCTCAGCACACTCACCAGGTCGTCGATGCCCTGTTCGAGCAGGAAGTTTTCGTTCCGGACGATCTTGATGGTGCAGCCGGTGTACATCGCGTATGCCGCGCTGACCGCGCGGTTGAACTCCTGGTGTTCGGCGATCGCACGGTATCCTTCCATGTCGCGGGTTCTCGAAGCATCGCCGAGCCGGCGCATCAGGATCTGGTCGGGGTCGGTCTCCACCAGCACGACGATATCGGGCATCAACTCCCGGAGCACCCATTCGGGCAGCCCCGCAAGGAATCCCGCAGGGGTCTTGACGCTGCTGTGGGTGTCGACGATGATGTTCGCATCCCCACCCATGGCAGCGATTCCCGATGCCGCCGCCTGCTGAAGACGTTTCTGGACGTCTTTCTCGAGCTTGCGCATCTCATCCCGGTCCGAGACCAGATTCTCTTTTCTGGCCACCTCAAACATGAACGTGCCGAAGTTGACGGGCGTGTAGGTAACGCCTTCAGCCGCCAGCCTCTCCATCGCGCCATTGATGACGGTGGTCTTTCCGACACCCGGAACCCCCGTCACGACAACTTTCTTTCCCAATCTTGTCACTCCCGTTAGGGTATCATTCGCTGTTCAAATAAATCCGTGCCTGAAAGAGTAATGCCTTTCGGAATGCTTCGGCCCTGAACGAACGCGAGGGTCATTCAGGGGAAAAATAGATGTGGTGCGGTTCAGGGGGAATGAATGAGTTTTGGACTCATTCTTTCCCAAAGAACGACCGCATGAACGGGTACATCTCCATGATCTGCTGACTTGCGACCTCCTCATAGAGGCGGTAGGTGATACTCACCGCAAGCAGCAGCCCCGTTCCCCCGACCGCGCCAACCACACCGAAGAGGTTCGCGACGACCGAGAGAAGGCCGATGAAGACACCGCCGATGACGGTGATCCGCGGGATGTAGCGATCGAGATACTTCTCGAGCACCTGGGCATTCCGCCGGTAGCCGGGGATCTGCATCCCGCTTCTCTGGATCTGCCGGGCCACGTCCTTTGAGTCGAGGCCGGCGGTCTTGACCCAGAAGAGCGCGAAGACCGCGCCTCCGACCACCATGACGGTGATGTCGATACCCATACGCAGCATGATCTCCCACGGTGCGTGCCCGAGATTGGAGAGCCACCACATCCAGTCCTGCGGGGCGTTGATCGGCGCGATGTACCACATCAGGCCGTTCACCGGCGTCTGCCCCTGGAACTCACCGAAGATGGTTATCCCGGCGTTCGAGAGGAGCATTCCGATCATCTGGACGTTTGCCTGCAGCACCCGGACGAGGATCATCGGCAGAACGCTCGCATAGATGATCTTCACCGGGAATCGCGCACGGGCGCCGCGGACGGCGGTGTGCGCGAGCGGGATCTCGATACGGGTCGACTCCACGTAGACGATGACCATGAAGATGGCGATCGTCGTGATGAGAGCCAGGAGATCCGTGCCGAAGTACTCGAGGAAATTCGCTCCCGAGGTACCTATGGCGAAGAGCCGCGGGAAGAACCCGATCGGGAAAGGATCGGTGCCCGTCTGCCAGTTCAGGAACCCGTTCACGAGACCCTGCGAGACCCCCGCAACGATGAAGAGCCCCACACCTGAGCCAATGCCCCATTTGGTGACGACCTCGTCCATCAGCACCACCAGGAGTCCGCCGAGGCAGACCTGGAGGAATATCAGGAGCGAGACCGTGAGCGTATTGCCGCCGAAGAACTGCGTTGCCACCGACGCATCGGGCATCATCATCCCGCTCGCGACCATGGGGAACGCTTCGACGATGATCATCACGAAGATGAGCAGTTTCTGCAGGCCCATATACATGACCTGCCCACGTGCTTCACTGGTATCGATCTGCAGGAGTCCGGCACCCTTGAGCAG
>JAQVVW010000157.1 GCA_028698765.1 Methanoculleus sp.
GAGTTGGCTATCCCCTGGATGAGGGCGTTGATCGCCATCTGCGGTGATGCGAGGTTTCCGATGCTCTGGATCAGGTCGAATTGCCCGTAATACGCCGCAACCGCTGTTTGGTACTCTTCAGATGAGATCTCCCCGCCGTATGCCGCCGGATCGGGCTCCTCCGTCATGAGCGCCGTGCCGATATGCGTGGTGACGTAGGGGACCAGGAAGACGAGGAGGATGAAGACGACCACGGAGAGGAGCAGAGCGCTGCCGCTCTCCCGGCAGAGGGTGGAGAGGGCTAGCGCGATGGAGAAGAATGTCACGAGGAAGAGGAGGGTGACGCCGGCATAGGTCAGGATCATCCAGAGATCGCCCCGGGAGGGCACGATCGAGAAGACGAGGAGGAGCGCGGTGGAGATGAGAAGCACGCTCCCGACGACGAGGGCGAGCAGCGCGACGCCCCCGAGCGCCTTGCCGTTGACGATCTCGTCGCGATAGACCGGGTGGGAGAGGAGGCTTTTGAGCGATCGGGACTCCTTCTCCCCGGAGACCAGGCTGAACCCGATGGCGATGGCAAGGAGGCCCCCGTAGGAGACCAGCGTCCGGAACATCGAAGCGTAAACACCTTCGACCGACGGTTTTGCGGGCATCATCCCGGCCGGTTCGTCATGTTGGTCGTCCATCGCCGCCAGTTGCTGGGAATACCTATCCAGGTCTCTCTCGTAGCTCCCGGCCCCGCTGTACGTCCCCACAAGGGCGATGGCGAGGAAGAGGGCGAGGATCACCAGGAACCGCCAGCCTGTGATCTGGTCGGTGAACTCTTTTTGGGCCACGGTGAGGACCCGTTCCACCGTCATCTGCTCTCACCGGCCAGTGCACGTAGTTCTATCTCCATGCTCATTCTCCATCCGTGGTCGCAAGAGTACCGCAGGACCATAACGATACGCAGAATCACCACTGATCGACAATCGAGGTATTCCCGTCGCCCGGAACAGACAGGGGTTACTCTAAAATGCTTCCGCGGGCATTGCCACTTTGAGACTGGGTTGTTGCTCTATTTACGTTTTCTCTCACATCCCTCTACACGTCGGGGTGCTGATGTGGCAGGAGCAGACCGGCGGCCCGGCTACACCGACGATACTCTGCATCAAGCGAGAACGCAGGTCTCTTTCGGAAATTTCAAGGCCGGCCGGTTCCATACTGATTTAGGCCACGCCAGTTTCATTGAACCGGATACTATTATGAGACCGATCCTTGCCGTTATCGTCGGAGTAATAGTCGTCTACGCCTGCATGCACTTCTTCGTCTTACCGGAGGCTCCGGATGTCACCCGCATCGAGAACGTCACCCATCTCGAGTCCCCGGCCTACAACCCGGCCGTCCTGGATCTCTGGGAGATCGCCGTCGGGGAGACCGGTGTTGAGAACGAGTCGGCGGTGCTGCGACAGCTGGAGGTCAACATCGCCGGAGACGGAGCGATCCGGGTAATATGGCTCTACTTCTACGGCGACGAGGACGGCAAGCAGCACGCATACGAGGCGTATGTGGGGCCGGGCGGCACCGTATCCGTCAAATCACAGATGTTTGACTACTCTGTGCAAGGGGTGCATCCTCTCGCCTTCTTCCGGGAAGTCGACGCCATCGCTCTTGAGGATGTCCCCTTCCGGGAGCAGGGTATGAGGCTTCTTGTGAGTCCGAACGCGTACGGGGACCACTACAACGAGACCCGGGGGAGGCTCTACGAGGTCTCGGGGGGGGTGTTTTGCCCGGTGAAAGAAGTGGCGTTCGGTCCGGATGCACGCTGGTACACCATCACGATCACCCCGCACCGGAGTCCGGGATCCCCGCCGTCTCCAGAAGAGATTCTTATTGCGTTCACCCGGCAGGATCTCGCGGCGGCCGAGTCCGTAGTCTACGGGTAGGTGAGTGTCCAGGACCGGGACTCGCTCATCGTCTCCAGCCCAACCGTCCCGGGTGACCTATCCGGTTGCGTCCACGCCCCTGTTCGTTCGGGATACTATATCCCGCCCGGGATAGTAGCGCACCATCCTTCCGTCCTTCTCGCTCCGTACGGCACCGCTCTGGATGAGCAGCCCCATGTGCCAGGTCACCGATGCGCCGGTTATACCGAGCGCGGATGCGACTTCTTTCCGCGTTATTCCCGGGTCCCATGCGAGGAGATCGAGGATCTGCTTCCGTGTCCCGTTGAGGGGATAGCCCTCTCCCTCACGGGCCGCCCTGCCGTTCGCGTAATACCGCAAGAATCCGTGATCGCGCTCGGCTACTATCTGTCCGGTCTCGGAGAGGGTTGCAAGGTGGTACCGGAGCGTTCCAATGTTTACCCCCAGCCCGCGGGAGAGGGAGGCGTGGTTGATCCCGGGGTTCTCCTGGATGCAGAGGTACACCGCACGGCGGGTGTCGTGTTCGAGAGCATTCTTTTTGAAGATCCTCCTCTGGCCGAGAATGAGCCATACGGTTACTGATATGAGGAACTGCACCGGGAGGAAGAGCAGGGGGGCGGTCATGAAGACGAAGTCGAGCAGAAGCAGTTTGAGCGGCACGTTCCAGATATATAGCGGGGCCGGATCGTCGGGTATCGTCTCCGGAAACTCCCCCTCACTTGATATAATGCCGGTAGCGCTCCCCGGGGCGATTATAGACAGGAGGGCGACGAGGAGCAGCGCGAGCCTCGCGAGAGGGAGTTGATGTCGCATTAAAAAGATCAGGTGACCGGGAATATAAAAACGGTGCTATTCTGTTATTCTCCCATCGCATGTCTGTGCGTGCCTTCGGGTAGCCGGTTCCCTCAGCAGTCTGGGTCCGGTATCAACCGGCGCAGCGAACGTCCCTGATTGTCTGCGCCGGATCTCCCGGAGCAAAACGAACGGATCCTGCTCGACGTGTAGACGATCGTGACAGAAATCGTTTATAGGGGAACGTTGAGTTCTCATACATATCCCGGAAGACGGGGCTTCACCCGGGCCGGGCGACGGTGAGAGGATGGACGGACAACGTAACAATACCAGAAAAACCGTACTGAACCTGCTCATAGCGGTCGCCATCCTCGCTGTGGTGATCTTCCTGCTCTTCCTTGCAGTCGGGTTCGTCGAGACCACCCTGCCGAATGACTCCTACATGATCAAGATCACCGGACTCTCCGATCTTGCCGTGAACGGCACCGCCACGGTCATGATCCCGGCTCCGGCGAACGCGAAGGGCGAGCTGGTGCTCTTCGAGTCGTTCGTTCGCCAGCCCGCCGGGTGGCGGGCGGGGGTTCGGGAGACAGAGTACGGGAAGATGCTCGCGTTCACGACGACGGAAGACTACGCGCAGGATATCTCCATACCGTCCGGCGAGTTCGAGACGAAAGAAGAGCCGAGACTGCTCGTGCCGGTCCTTGCAACCCCGGATAACGCGAGCGTCGCCGAGTTTACCCGGGCTATGGACGGCACCTACACCACCGTCGTCTTTCTCGACGGCTTCGTCCCGCCGTCGGAGGATGCGGCCCCGATCTCGTTCGACCTCAGGTACCAGGGAGGCGGCGGCATGAAATACCTGATAAAAGAGAACATCTGGACGGCAACGGTGAATACAGCCGTTCCGAGCACAGCGTCGGGATTCGTTCCGGTGCCAGCCGAATACCGTGTTATTGCCGGGGGGATCTATCTTTGATGGATGAGTCCAGGCGAGCAATTCTCCGGCGGGCTGTGAGAGTCCCGGTTCCCGCCCGCGTGCTCTTCCGGTCTTGCGGATCAGACGTCAGGAAGTGAATGGAAGATGGGCCCCTCGATAATCATGTTTTTGGGCAAAGTCATCGGTGTCTCACTTCTCGCGATCGCAGTCGTCGCTATCGGCGGGAATATTCTCGTCCACTCTCATCAGACTCAGATGGTGTCGGGGCCTTACTCATGGGATTATTCATACGTCGTCTCCGTTACCGGACTGTCCGGCTACCAGGGAGAGCAGATCATAGATATCGTTGTTCCCATCCCTGTCGTCAGGGGGTCACCGGTCTTTTCTGAAGAGAATTTCCGGCAAATGCCCTCCGATAACTGTACGCCCATCCCCGCCGTGACAGAGGATGGTGAGATGCTTGCACTGCGTCTGCGTGGTACAGATCTTACAGATATCTCTGCCGCCAAATCGGGAGGTTTCTCAAGAGATCTCTCGCTTGAGGAGGTGCAGGATGGTGTGTTTGTACCGAGTTCCTCACGGCCCTCTGAGGCGGGGAATGCCTCTCCGTACATCATCATCCCGGATTCGCTTCGCTCCGTATCGAGTGATCCGAGCCCCATCTCGGTAAGTATCAACTTAACCGTACTCGGCAGTACAACCTCCGGCGAGCACAGGCCCGACTACCTTGTCTCAATAGTGGAGCAGATCCCGCCGGGAAGGACCGGCATTATCCCCGTGGAGCCGCAGATCTACTATCGCGACAGCTTTCGCGAAGCCTTCCGTCCTCTGGAGGAGGAATGATTCCACAAATTGAGGCGGAGGATAGCGTGGACTCGAAATCCGGCAGGCGTTTGATCACTATCGGACTTCTTGCATTCGTCGCCGTCGTCCTCCTCGTCGCGGCGGTCGTGCTCGCGTGTACCGCCCTCGTCGCCCTGATCACGGGAATCGACGGTCTTCCGCAGGAGTTGACTGTGGAGGTGG
>JAQVVW010000158.1 GCA_028698765.1 Methanoculleus sp.
CCATCGGGAGGAGGAGCCCGGTCTCGCCGTACCAGAGACCGACCAGGAACGGTGCGCAGGATACCAGCGCGATGAAGAGGAATATGAGCCCGAGTTCGGGGGCGATGGCCACAAACTGGCTGTTTGCCGCCGGCAGCACCCTTTTGCCCGGGAGGAGACGATCTCTCTGAGGGTCCAAGTTATGCACCCGATGCGGTCCGACGGGATCAGCGGCCGCACGATGGACGTATCTCCCTTCCTTATGTAGTTGCTGGTGCTCTCTTCGGCTGTGCCCGGACCGACGGTGTTCCCGGGCCTGCTTCGGCAGCCTTCTCCGGCACGGAGCCTCACCGGGGCAGCCGGGGTCCCTTCCGGGCCGGCCAACCGGGCTGTCCCGGCCGTCACCTCCGGGGGTGAAGGTCCCGGCCCCGCCATTTTTATCGAATGAGAATTATATTCATACCGATCTACCCGCCGGAGTCGATGATGTTTCAGCCTCTCACGCCCATGCCTGCAGAACCGCCGGTGGTACACCGGCCGCCCGATGAACCTGACGGACTACTCCCTGGAACCGATCGGCGTGCCGGGGTACTCCTGCCTGAGGTCACGCCTGCGCCCTCAGGTCGGCGCTCTTCCGGCTTCGGGGGTATACCTGCCCTGTGGGAGGGGAGCGATGCGTGAACTTCGAGCGGCACCCGGGAGGGAGAGGATAGGTGGAGGACCTTTATAACGTGTCGCCGGCCTCTCTTCTTGAGATGCTGCAGGGGACTGATGTTGCTCTCGACCGCCGGTTGCGCGAGAGGCTCGCAGACGGCATCGAGGCCCTGATCGCCGAGAACCGGGACCTTGCCGTGCGGGCAAAACGGGCCGAAATAGAGCGCGATGCGCTCCTTGCCGCTATCGGCAGGTGGGGATTTGTGTACGACACCGACGGCAGGGTGATCGCGGGGAACCCGGACGATCCGGTCGCCCGGGCGCTCCCGGGATTGGAGGGCACGATCCGCTCCCCCGACGGCAGACCTGTCCCTCACGGGAATCTTCCCGTATATCGGGCGCTCAGGGGTGAGGTGCTCGAGTCCTCTCGGTACACGCTCCGTGAGAGCACGGGCGAGGATCGCCACATCAGGGTGTCTGGTTCGCCCGTCATCACGGACGGCGGTGTCTCCGGCGCCGTCGTCGTCTGGCAGGACGTCACCGCGGAGGAGCAGGCCAGACGGCAGATGGAGGAGACGAACGTCCTGCTCGAGGGGCTCTTTGAGAGTCTCGGCGATATCGTTGGTATCCAGCTCCCGGACCACACGATCCTGCGCTACAACCGTGCCGGCTACGAGATGCTCGGGATGACGCCGGAGGAGGTCGCGGGACGGAAGTGTTACGAACTCATCGGGCGGACCGGGCCCTGTGCGGTCTGTGCGACGGCCCATGCGGTCGCGAGTAAAAAGCGAGAGGTCGTCGAGAAGTTCGTGCCCGAACTCGGGCGGTACCTGGAGTGCCGCTCAAGCCCGATCCTCGGTCCCAATGGAGAGGTGGCGTTCGTCGTCGAGCAGCTCTATGACATCACCGACCGAAGACGCGCCGAGGATGCACGCCGGGAGAGCGAGGCGACCGCCCGCGCTCTCCTCAATGCCCCACCGGACATGATCGCTCTCGTGGATATGGACGGCCGCTTCATCGACGCCAACGATATGCTGCTCCGGCGGGTTTCACGGAGCCGGGAAGACCTCATCGGCATGAACGTTCTCGAGGTGTTCCCCGAGGATGCGGTCCGGATATACCGGTCACGCCTGCAGGCGGTCTCCGGCTCGGGTAAGTCCATGCGGTTCGAAGAGATGTGGCAGGGGAGGTGGTACAGCACTGTCCTCTACCCGGTCAGGGATGCCTCGGGTGCCGTCACCCGGGTCGCGGTCGTCGCCCGGGATATCACGGAGAGGAAGCAGGGGGAGGATGCCCTGCGGAAGCGGACGCACGACTTAAACGAGCGGGTAAAAGAGCTCTCGACCCTGTATGCGGTCTCCCGCATCGTTGAGCAGCCGGGAACCTCGCTCGACGAGATCCTCTCCGAAGTAGCCCGGGCGCTCCCTTCCGGGTGGCGGTTCCCGGAGGATCTCGTCGTCAGGATCACAATACGCGGCCGCGAGTTCGAGACGGAGGGGTTCCGCGAGACGCCCTGGCGGCAGACGGCGCCGATCGTCGCCTCCGGGGAGACGGTTGGTATCGTGGAGGTCTGTTACCTCCACGAGAGACCGGAGGAGGACGAAGGGCCGTTCCTTGCCGAAGAGCGGGCGGTGCTCGATACCGTCACCAGGCGGCTCGGAAGCATGATTGAGCGGTTCCAGGCGTGGGACTCCCTCGAGAAGAGCGAGTCACAGTTCCGGGAGATCATGCGGCAGAGTTTCGATATGATCTACACCTGCTATTTCGATACCGGGTTCGCCTACATCTCCCCGGCGGTGCTGCGGATCCTCGGCTATACGCCGGACGAGCTCATCGGCCACAAGTGCCGCGATTACATCGTCCCCTCGTCGCTTCCCGTATGGTCTGAGGGGCGAAAGAAGCTCGCCGCGGGCGAGCCTGTCGAGGGGCTCGAGATCGAGTTTCGCAGGAAAGACGGGTCTGCGGCAGTCCTCGAACTGAACGAGTCGCCGATCATCTGTGATCGCTGTGTGGTCGGGGCTCACGTGGTCGGCAGGGACATCACCGAGCGGAAACAGAACGAGCAGTTTCGGCAGCGGGTCTTCGAGCAGATCGAGCGAAACATCGAGCAGTTCGCGGTCCTCGGGGACCACATCCGCCAGCCGCTCCAGGTGATCCTCGGGACGGCCGAGCTGCTCGACGACAGCAGGACAGCCACCCGGAGGATCCGGGAGCAGGTCGAGCGGATCAACGGCTACATCATGGAACTCGATCAGGGCTGGATCGAGTCGAGGCAGGTCCGGGAGTTCCTCCGGAAGCATGAGTTGACATAGGGCGGAATATTTGAATTTCCCCACTTTCAGCCCCTATCCTGTATCGAATGCTTTATCCGCAGAGCGCGAATATATGCTGATATGAGACCGGATCACCTGGAGCCGGCTGGATCCTCATCTTCTCCTACCGGCGACCTGGAAGAGGCACTCCTGAGCGTCGATGTCCTGCGGGCGGGCAGGATCATACGGGAGTCCAGCGCCGCGAGTTCCCCTGTCTCCTGCATCGAGACGCTGGTCGTCCCGGTCCTCGAGAAGATCGGGAAGGACTGGGAGGAGGGGCGGGTCGCTCTTTCGCAGATCTACATGAGCGGGCGGGTCTGTGAGGATGTGATCGATACGATGCTCCCCGCGGGCAGCCCTGACCGCATGCCTCACCCGAAGATGGCGATAGCGGTCCTTGAGGACCATCACACCCTGGGGAAGCGGATCGTCCTTGCCCTGCTCCGGGCGGGCGGCTATGAGGTGACCGATTACGGGTCGGGCGTGACGGTCGACGGGCTCGTGGAGAGCACGGTCCGGGACCAGGTCGAGATCCTGCTCATATCCACGCTGATGCTCCCTGCAGCGCTCAGGGCAAAGGAGGCGATCGCCCGTATCAAAGAGGCGATGCCGGAGACCCGGGTGATCGTCGGGGGCGCCCCGTTCAGGTTCGATCCGGACCTCTGGAGAGAGTCCGGAGCCGATGCCGTGGGCCACTCTGCGTCGGATACCCTTGCGGCCGTACGGGCGATGACGGAGGCCGCATGACCCGGGAGATGACGTCGGCGGAGAGGACGGCCGCGACCATGGGGTTCGAGGAGCCCGACCGTGTCCCGCTCTTTCTGCTCTTCACCATGTATGGAGCAAAGGAACTGGGGCTCTCCATCCGCGAGTACTTCTCACGGCCCGAGTACGTCGCCGCGGGCCAGGTGCGCCTCCTCGCGAAGTTCGGCGGCGACTGCGTCAGTTCCTTCTGTTACGCCGCGTCCGAGATCGAGGCATGGGGAGGAGAGACGATATTCCGGGACGACGGCCCACCCAACGCCGGCCGGCCGCCGGTCAGGAGTCCCGGCGATATCGAGTCCCTGGAAGTGCCGCTCATCGAGGAGAGCCCGAGCCTTCTCTTCGGGCTCCGCACCATCGAACTGCTGAAGCAGGAGGTCGGTGACGACGTGCCCATCATGGGGACGGTGCTCTCGCCCTTCTCCCTTCCCATCCTCCAGCTGGGGTTTGATGCATACATCGAGCTCCTGTATGGAGAACCGGACCTCTTCCGGAGACTGATGACGAAGAACGAGGAGTTCTGCGTCCGGTGGGCAAATGCCCAGCTCGAAGCCGGCGCCGCCGCCATCTCGTATGCCGACCCCCTCGCCTCGCCGGATATGGTGCCCACGGATCTCTACCGGCGGACCGGGTTTGTCGTGGCAAAACGGACCATAGCCCGGATCCGGGGCGGGGTCGCAACCGGCCTCGCCTCGGCGCGGGCCCTCCCGGTCATCGATGACCTGGCCGGGACCGGCACCATCGGTGTCGGCGTCAGCGCCCTCGACGATCTCGCCGAGGTGAAGCGGCGGTGTGCCGGACGGCTCACCGTGATCGGGAACCTCAACGCCATCGAGATGCGCCGGTGGACCCCGGCACAGGCGGAGGCGGAGGTGAAGAAGACGATCGCTGCCGCCGGGCCCGGCGGGGGGTTCGTCCTCTCGGATAACCA
>JAQVVW010000159.1 GCA_028698765.1 Methanoculleus sp.
CCGGACGCAGAGGACGTTCGCGGCGTAGGAGAGCTGCTCCAGGATCGAGAGATCGATCACGGAGAACCCCTTCGATTGGATGTAGTCGTAGAGGGTCGTCGTCTCGCCGGACGGCTCGTAGCCCTCGCCCGACCGGCAGTAGACCTCGAGGCGCGCCCGCCGGAGGAGGAGCTCCGAGCCGAGCACCACCCCGCTTCCCGCGACGTTGAAGTAGGTGTCGAGGTGCATGTCGACCATCGGGTCGGGCCGGTCGCCCGGGATGAGCGGGTGACCCGGCTGGTGAACGATCCCGATCTCGTCGAACCCCGGGTCGAACCCGAGGAACTGCGATACCCCGTCACGGTTCGTCCGATCCCCGGTGCCGACGAGGGCGAACTCTCCCATCGGCATGAAATCGCCGCCCTCGAACGTCCCCGGCTCCTCGATCGTCCCGATGATCGGGATGCCGAGGATATCCCAGAGGAACCGGGTGATCCCGGGCTCCCGGGCCCGCTGCTGTTTTGCCGGCCGGCCGAGGACGAGGCCGCGGGCGGTCGCCGCCTGCTGGTCGCGCATGAAGTAGAGGTTTGCAAGCGGACTCTGTCCGAGGATATGGACGTCCACCCCGCCGCCGACACCCCTCGCGCCCACGTCGATGATCGGATTCAGGAGCAGGAGGGTGAAGAAGTGCAGCGAGTCCAGGGAATCGGCGTTCTGCTCCATACTCCGCCGGGCTTCCGCCACTTCCCTCCCGCTGCCCCGGACGGTGACGATCTCGTGCGCCCGATCGACGAGCCGCCGGCGCACCGCCGGGTCGTGATCGGCGGTATCGAGAACCGTCTCCTTGAGACGCAGCACCCGAACCCCGAACTCCTCCCCGAGCACGCGCTGGAGCGAGTCGTGCTCGCGCCGTGCCTCGTAGCGGCTGAACGCCCGCTCGTAGAGCGCCGCGTACGGCTCAAGCAGCCCGAAGAACATCTCAATCCCCGGGCGGTGAACGGCCACCGTCCGGAGCCGGTCCCATTCCGCCCGCACCCCCGCCGCCACCCGGTTCACCCCTCGTTCCGGGGAGCGGCGAAGAAGTACGCGATCATCACCCCGACCGCCGTCGCTACCGCGAACACCCAGTTCACCCGGCCGCCGAGAGTGAAACTGATTCCCGCAAAGACAATGAACGCTAAGATGCCGTAGAGAAGGAGTTTTACGTATCGCTGCATTAGAGGAAAATTTTCTCCCGGAGAAAGGATAAACCTGTCGTAAGCCGGGGTTTGAATCCGGGATCCGGAAAACGAGAGAGGAGACCGGGTTTTTGGCATTGGGAGCGTCCGTGTCCGGCCAGCAGGAGAACCAAACCAAAAAAATTATCATCCGGTGAAGCAACCCCACACTTAAACCAGTGTTTTATCCGGCACACGGAGGTGTCCACATGAGGATCAGACCGTATAAACCCCCCATCTCAACGACAGCGAAACCGTTTCGGGTGGTGCGGCGACTGCAGCGCAATCCGACCTACACCCCGTTCAGGATCGGCCCGATGATGAACGCCGCCGTCCTCGCGGCCCTCTCGGCGACATCCTCCATGTCGGGGCTGACCCTTGGGGCCTGTATGCGTCTCATGGGGCTGTGAGATCTCGGCGCTAACGCTTTTTTGTAGAGTCCGTCACAGCCGGAGGAGGTCCATCACCCCGAACCCGAACCGGACCATCCCCGTCCGCAACGTGCCGATGAGATTTTCTCCCTCGATCGTAGCCGTGCCGTGTCGCATCGCCGCACGGAAGGTGTCGAGCGGCCGGTCGGAGACCATGACCTCCTCCACCGTCGCGGCGTCGGTGGTCACCGTGACGATCGGGTCCGGGCAGCCCTTCGCGTCGAACTGGACGATCTTTCTGTCGTGAAACGTGATCCCGATGACCAGCACGCCGTCGGGGGATGTGACGTAGAGGTTGACCTCCTCGTTCTCAAACGGCCCGGTCACCCATCCCGGCAGCCGGTCGGCGTACGCGTTGTAGGTCAGGGTATACTCCCGCATCGCAAAGAGGAGTTTCACCTCCGCCGGGGTCAGGTCGGCGTTCTCGACCACGAGTGCCCCCACCGGCGCGGTGAGAGCCAGCGCCGCGAGGAGGAGGACGAGGATCGTCCGGGGGCGCGGGGTCACCGAGATCCCTCCGCCTGCTCTCCGCGCTCCGGTGCGCCGGCCCCGGGAGCGATGCTCTGCGTGGAGCGAGCCCGCTCACCGCGTCTATGGGTCAGCAAACTGCTGCCGAACATGCCGTCTCCGAGAAGGGATGGCCGGTTCTGGTATTTCAGGATATCTACAGAACCCGACTGCCGGAGAAGGGCAGGGAGGCATTTATCGTCCGCGCCCGTACCCCGGGGACACAACGGGGGAAGGGGAGAGGAGTCATGCGGGTTCACGCACGGATCGCCGCATCGGGGAGGGAAAAGGAGATATGACGGTACTGTACATGGGGTTTAGAAGCGCGGAAACGGACGGCAACCGATGGAAGGGGACGATATCATCGAGGTACGAGACCTCGAACATCTGTTCGGCGACTTCGCGGCGGTTCGCGGCATCAGTTTCACGGTCAGGAGGGGCGAGATCTTCTCCTTCCTCGGCCCGAACGGTGCGGGGAAGAGCACCACCATCAACATCCTGACGACCCTCCTCCCCCTCCAGAAGGGCAGGGTGCACGTGGCCGGATACGACGTCGCACGGGAGGCCGGGGAGGTCAGGAAGGCGATCGGCATCGTCTTCCAGGACGACGTGCTCGACCGGGATCTCACCGTCCAGGAGACGATGGAGTTCCACGGCCGGCTCTACAGCATCCCCCGGGAAGAACGGCGGCGGCAGATCGACGACCTGCTCCGGGTCGTCGAACTTGAGTCCAAACGGGACGAGCGGACGAAGAACCTCTCCGGCGGCATGAAACGGCGGCTCCAGATCGCTCGCGGCCTGATGACCCGGCCCGAGGTGCTCTTCCTGGACGAGCCGACACAGGGGCTCGATCCCCAGACGCGGATGCGGATCTGGGACTACGTCCGGCAGGTGAACGGGGCCGGGACGACGATATTCTTGACGACGCACTACATGGAGGAGGCCGATATGCTCTCCGACCGGATCGGCATCATCGACCACGGCAGGATCGTCGTCACCGGAACCCCGGCCGAACTGAAGAACGCCCTCGGCGAGGACGTCGTCTACCTGGAGACCGACGACGACAGAAGGGCCAGGGATGCCCTCGAGGGGATCGAAGAGATCCGGTCGGTCACGGATTCGACCCGCGGCCTCTCGATCACGATATCGGCCGACGGGAGTCACTGCCTTCCGATAATCGTCGATGCGGTGCGCAGTGCCGGGATTGGGATCTCAAGCGTGAACCTGAAGAAACCGACGATGGACGACGTCTTCGTCCACTACACCGGAAGAGAACTGCGCGACACGGGGGCGTGAACGGGTGGCATGGGAGTTCCTTACCGTCTACTGGCGGGAGATGATCCGGTTCGTCAGGTTCAGGACGCAGCTCTTCTCGTCGCTCCTGCAGCCAGCGCTCTGGATGGCGTTCTTCGGCGTCGCGATGTCCTCGAACTTCAGCCGGTTCACCTCGACCATCCCGGTCCCGGCGGGTGTCGTCCCGGTCGACTACCTCACCTTCATGGCCGCCGGGGTGATCGCGATGACGACCCTCTTCACGAGCCTCTTCGGCGGGATCAGCCTCCTCTTCGATAAGAACTGGGGGCTGATGCGGGAGATGCTTGCAAGCCCCATGCCCCGGACGCACATCATGCTCGGGGTCAGCCTCTCGGGGATGACGAAGTCGTTCATCCAGGTCGCCATCATCATGGTCTTCGGGTTCCTCCTCGGGGTGCAGTTCTTCCCGGGGTATTCGGCTGCCCGGATCGTCCTCTCGATCCTCGGCATATTCGCGTTCGTCGCCGTCTTCTCGCTCGGGTTCCTTCTCTTCTCCTCCGCCATCTCGATGCGCCTCGAAAGCCCGGAGGGGCTGCAGGGGATCATAACCCTTCTCACCCTGCCGCTCTTCTTCGTCTCGAACGCCCTCTACCCGGTCCAGGCGTTCCCGCCGCTCCTGCAGGCGCTCTCGGTCTACAACCCCCTGACCCACCTGGTCAACGGGATCCGCTACTTCGCCCTCGGAAACGATTTCTTCGCCGTCGGCGCCCGCTACGCCTCCACCACGGCCGACGTCCTCGGATCGTTCGCGTACCTGGCTGTCTTTGCGGCGGTGATGTACCTTGTCGCCCGGTGGACGTTTGAGAAGGCGGTCGTGACATAAGGGTAATCTCCTATGAAGCAGAGTGAATGACCATGCAGCGAACCGTATACGCGGTGCTGGCCCTCGTCGTCCTCGCCACCGCTCTCGCCGGGTGCGTCGGGGTGCAGGGCCCTGAGACAACGGAGGAGTTCGACCGGACGGTCGCGGTGGAGCCCGGGAGCGGTATCGTCGTGACCAACCGCAACGGAAACGTCGCCGTGAACGTCCGCGAGGGGAATGACGTCGGCATCACGGCGGTCAAACGATCCGTATACGGCCGGGGCGAACTCGATAAGGTCAGGATCGAGGTGACGGAGGGCGATCCCCTCAGGGTAGAGACGGTGCATACCGGGTTCAACCCGCGGGTGAGCGTCG
>JAQVVW010000160.1 GCA_028698765.1 Methanoculleus sp.
GTTCATCATCGGCGAGGGGATGAAGTTCACCCACGAGGACCGGCTCTGCATCCCGGTGCCGTTCTACCACTGTTTCGGGATGGTCCTCTCGAACATGGCCGCCGTCACCCACGGGACCGCGATGGTTCTCCCCGCGCCTGTCTTCAACGCCGAATCCGTCCTCCAGACCGTGCAGGACGAGAAGTGCACGGCGCTCCATGGGGTGCCGACGATGTTCATCGCGGAACTCGCCCACCCGGACTTCGCGAAGTACCGGCTCGACACCCTCCGCACCGGGATCATGGCCGGGTCGCCCTGCCCGACCGAGGTGATGCGGGAGGTCAACAAGAAGATGAACATGTCCGAGATCGTGATCGTCTACGGGCAGACGGAGACCTCGCCGGGCGTCACGATGACGACGACCGCCGATCCCCTGGAGCGGCGGGTCTCGACGGTCGGGAAACCCTTCCCCCACACCGAGATCAAGATCATCGACCCGCACACGAAGAAGATCGTCCCCCGCGGCGAGACCGGCGAGATCTGCGCTCGCGGCTACTGCGTGATGCGCTGCTACTACAACAACCCGAACGCCACCCGGACGACGATCGACGAGAGCCGCTGGAACCATACCGGCGACCTCGGGACGATGGACGAGGAGGATTACGTCAAGATCGTCGGCCGCCTGAAGGATATGGTGATCCGCGGCGGGGAGAACATCTACCCGCGCGAGATCGAGGAGTTCCTCCACACCCACGAGAAGATCGCCGACGCCTACGTGATCGGCGTCCCGGACCGGAAGTACGGCGAGGAACTGATGGCCTGGGTCAAGACCGATAACGGCGCGGTCCTTACGGAGGACGAGGTGAAGGAGTACTGCCGCGGGAGGATCGCGCACTTCAAGATCCCGCGCTACGTCAAGTTCGTCGACGACTTCCCGATGACGGTCTCGGGCAAGATCATGAAGTTCCAGATGCGCGAAGTGGCGATCGATGAACTCGGACTCGAGGACGAGTCGAGGATCGAGACCGCGTAATTTTTTTTAAAAAAAGTTCAGGAGGAGTCTTCTGCCCGGTCGACGAGCGACCGTGCCGCGGCCGCGGCCTCCCGGACGATCTCCTCTTCTCCCGGGACCTCCCGCTCGTGCATCAGGATCCTCCCCTGGCAGAGGACGGTCATGACCGCGCTGCCGTTGCAGGCGTAGACGGCGTTCGAGTCGGGGTGGAAGAGCGGGGTGTTGCAGACCGCATGGGCGTCGAGGAGGACGATGTCGGCCGGTGCGCCGACGGTCAGGGTGCCGGGGCCGGTGCCGAGCGCCCGTGCGCCCGCCGCGGTCGCCATCGCGACGGCCTCGCCCGCAGGGAGGAGGGTCGGCGAGTTCCAGGCGAACTTCTGGAGGAAGGCGGCGAACTTCATCTCCTCCATGAGATCCAGGTTGTTGTTCGAGGAGCAGCCGTCGGTTCCGAGGGCGACGTTCGCCCCGTTCTGTCTCAGCCAGTGGTATGGCATTGCCCGGTTGACGGCGAGTTTCATGTTGCTTGCCGGGTTGTGGGAGACGGTGACGCCGCGCTGCCCGAGGAGCCGGCACTCGGCCTCATCGAGCCAGCAGCAGTGCGCGGCGACCGTCCGGGGGGTGAGGCAGCCGCACTCGTCGAGGAGGTATGCGGGGCGTTTGCCGAACCGGGCGACGCAGTCGACGACTTCCTTCTCGGTCTCGGAGAGGTGGACGTGGATGCCGATCCCCTGCTCTTCTGCGAAGGCGGCGCACCAGGAGAGTCCCTCGGGGGAGACGGTGTAGACGGAGTGGGGGCCGACGGCCGCCTGGATCCGCGGGTTATTGCGCGATTTTATGTGGGCGACCAGGGTTTCCGTCGCCTTGATCTCGGCCTCCCGCTTCTCCTCCATCCCGAGGTCGATGAACCCGTAGGCGAGCGTCGCCCGCATGCCCATCTCGTCGGCCGCGGCGGCCGCCCGGTCCATGAAGAAGTACATGTCGTTGAACGCGACGGTGCCGCTCTTGATCATCTCCAGGCACGCGAGTTTCGTGCCGGCGTAGACGTCGTCGCCGGTGAGGTGGGCCTCGAGCGGCCAGATCTTCTGCGAGAGCCAGTCCTGCAGGACCATGTCGTCGGCGTAGCCGCGTAGGAGGCTCATCGCGGCGTGGGTATGGGTGTTCACGAGGCCGGGGAAGGCGACCCGGTCGGAGCCGTCGATGACGATATCGGCGTCGATCGTCTTCTTTGCGTCCTTCCCGATCGCGGCGATCGTGCCGGTCTCATCGATCGCGATGTCGACGGATCGACCGTCGATGGTGACCCCGGCGATCAGGACGGATCCTCTGGCGGTAACTATCTCGTTCATGCAAATCTCTCCACGATATTCTCAAGAATCTTCTCGGTCCTCCGGCAGTTCGCCCGGGAGGTCGCGAGGATGTGCTCGTAGGTCAGGGTCTCTTCCCCGAGACCGTTCGCGTAGTTGTCCACGGTGCAGACGGCGGCAAACCGCATCCCGAGCTCGAGGGCGAGCGTCGCTTCGCTCGCGACCGTCATCCCGACGATATCGGCTGCGCGGGCGAGCGCTTTGACCTCGGCGACCGTCTCGATCCGCGGCCCGCGGGTCTGGGCGTAGACCCCGCCCACCCGGGCGTCCGGTACCAGGTCGCCGAGGGTGCGGGCGAGATCCGCGTCCAGTTCCGGCCGGACGTGGTCGATCGAGCACTCGTGGATGGACGGGATGTCGGTGACGCTCAGATAATCGGTCGGGATGACGATCGAGCCCGGCGGGATCTCCTGCTTCAGGGACCCGGCGGAGCCGAACGCGACGATCTCGTCCACCCCGAGGACGGCGAGCGCGGCGAGGCACGCACGGTAGTTGATCCGGTGCGGGGGGAGGTTGTGCTGGTGGCGCAGGAGGAGTGCGAACTCTCCGGTGTGCACCTCCGCCTTTCCGTAGGGGGTGGCGACGGTCGTCTTCTCGAGCGCCGGCAGGTCGGCGAAGAGGAGGCTCGTGCCCCCGATGATCCCGAGCATCTAGACCTCCTCCCCGGTAAACGCTTCTCCGTACGACATTCTCGTTAGAGTGTAGACCTCCCAGCAAAAAAGGCTCACCGTTCCGGTGCCGCCGGATCGGTTCAATAAGGATTTACGCCATCGCGACAACCGGAATATCCATGAGGCGGTTTCAGGTGGTCGGCGAGGACGCCATCAAGAACGGTGAGTGCACGGATATCTACTTCCGGCGGGTCGTGGAGGTGATGGAGCGGGACGGCATCAACCCCGAGGTCGCGATGGAGGTGACGGCGGCGGCGCTCCCCGACCCGTGGGGGGTCTTCTGCGGGCTCGACGACGTCATCAACCTGCTCGAAGGCCTCCCGGTGGACGTGGACGCGATGCCGGAGGGCTCGATCTTCTATCCGAACGAGCCGGTTCTCCGGATCTCCGGCCGCTACCGGGACTTCGCGGTCTACGAGACCGCTATCCTCGGGTTCCTCTGCCACGCCTCGGGGGTGGCGTCGGCGGCGGCCCGGATGAAGCTGGCCGCGGGGGGCCGGCCGGTCTACTCCTTCGGCTCGCGCCGCCAGCACCCGGCGATCGCGGCGATGATCGAGCGGGCAGCCTGGATCGGCGGGGTGGACGCTGCGAGCAACACCTGTGCGCCGGACGGGATCCCGCTCGCGGGCACGATGCCGCACGCGTTCGTGATGTGCTACCCGCGCGAGGAGGATGCCTGGTGCGCGTTCGACCGCGAGGCGGGGCCCGAGGTGCCGCGGATCATGCTCGCGGACACCTTCTCCGACGAGGCGGACGAGGCGGTCCGGGCGGCGGCATGCGGGGCGACGGCGGTGCGGCTCGACACGCCGCGGTCGCGCCGGGGGGATATGCGGGCGATCGTCGAGGAGGTGCGCTGGGAGCTCGACGTCAACGGCTACCCGGACGTGAAGATCTTCCTCTCGGGCGGGCTTACGCGCGCAGAGGTCGCCGCCTACCGCGACGTCGCCGACGCCTTCGGCATCGGGGGCGCGATCGCGAACGCCCCGGTGATCGACTTCGCGATGGACATCGTGGAGATGGAGGGCCGGCCCTACGCGAAGCGCGGGAAGCGGAGCAGCGCAAAGCAGGTCTATGAAGTGGCCGGCCGGCGGGTCACGCTGCCCCTCGCAGCTCCCGCGCCGGAGGGCGGGGTCCCGCTCCTCGCCCGGTGCATCGAGCGCGGCGCGGTCGTCGCGCGGCCGAAGATGGAGGATGCGCGGGAGCGGGTGCTCTCGCGGCTTTCAACCCTTGCCGGGGAGGGATAAGAGAGCGGCCGGCCCCAATCCTTATTATGTGATCGCGATCAACATTGTAGGGTAACAGGGGCCGATAGATCAGGGGTAGATCGCTTCCTTGGCATGGAAGAGGCCGCGGGTTCAATTCCCGCTCGGTCCATGTTGTTTTCTACAAGAATTATTATCGCGGGCTTCATCCCGGAAATAGCATCTCTTGTTAATGCATCTAGGAATCGGCTGACATTGTCGACGTGGTTTTTCAGATAGGCGTGGACTTCGTGAGACACTGTGATGTGCAGTCCGCCGCCGGATACGGGTTTCTTGCGGTTCGGTTGTCATTTACTCTATCTCTCGTGCTCTGTTTGGAGTGTCCATACAGT
>JAQVVW010000161.1 GCA_028698765.1 Methanoculleus sp.
CCTTGCCGCGAGAACGCGGCGCCGGTATGCGTCCACACGCTCGGCGGTCGCCTGATCGCCGCGCCCGAGCCGGGCAAGGATCCCGTCGAGGAATGTGATAAGGTCGTCCACATCCTCGTGGGTCTCTACATCCCCCTCGACTTCGAGACGGAGGTTTTCGTAGTTCTCGAGGTTGATGGTGATCCCGATGGTGACTTCCTTCTTGCTGGACATATTTCCCGAATAATATTGTATCTCTTTATATACAATTCCTCCGGCGGCCTGCATCGCCCCGCCGAACGGCTGGTCCGGCCGCTTTCCTCTGCCCCGGTGCCGGGGGAGATCGGGGCCGGCGGTCCGACGAAGGCGGGGTTGCCCCCGGGCATCCGGGCCGGTTCCGGCTGCTCTCCGTGTGCTCCCTGAAGCCCCGCTTATGGCGGCGTATGGCAATTTCTTCGCGCATGGATTTTTATATCTCTGCTGCTATATCCGCGATGAGTCTCCGGCACCCTGCCCGGAACGATCTCTCCGAGGAGCGTGATGACTACCCGCCTGCGTCAGAAAGCGTCAGACTCCCCCCGGCCACGCCCCCCCGCCGCGAACCTCTCGATCGTACTTCTGGTTGCCGCCCTTCTGCTCGTCCAGGGTGTTGCTGCCGCACCTGCGGCGCCGGCCGTTGTGGCGGCGAGCGACGCCAGCCCGGCGGCTAAAGCCCTGGCAGATTATGTCTGCGACGGCCTCGACGACCAGGTGGAGATCCAGGCGGCGCTCGACGCACTCTCCTCAGGCGGCACGGTCGTCCTCTCGGAAGGAACGTTCAACTGTTCGGGCAGCCTCGTCCCTGCCGCAACAGCGACGCTTCTTGGACAGGGGCCGGATAAGACGTCCCTCGAATTCAGCCGGAACGGGCTCTTGAACGTTTCGGAAGAGAACGTCACCCTGGATGGGTTTCGCGTCGCGGGCTCAAACTACGTGAATGCGAGCACGAACACGACCCTCGACCTCACCCGGTGGCACGGCGTCGTCACCATCTATGCGAGCCACACGAAGATTCACAACGTCACGGGAACCGCAGACGCAAGCATCCAGGCGGTCTTCCTCCTGCTGCACAACCCGAACGTCTACGCCCCCGTCCTCGAAGACGTCGAGTTCGTCGACTGCCGGGCCGTGGATACCGGGACCTACGGGTTCCTCCACAACGCCTGGGGAACTGAGAACACGACGATCCGAGACGCCCGCTACGAGAACTGCGCTGCGATCAACTGCGGGAGCGACGGGGCGTTCAACCAGTGGGTGACCGGGTTCAACTTTGCGGAGCTCAACGGCATCGAGGGTCTCCGGGTTACGGACTGCCTTGCAGAAGGGAACCTGGAGTCCGGGTTCCACTTCGAGTGGGACCCTGAGAAGCGCGACTGCGTCTTCACTAACTGCGTGAGCCGAAACAACGGGCAGAAACCCTATCCCGACGACTACCTGATAGGCGACCCGGACTTCTTCGGCGCCGGCTTCTACCTCCCGGGAGGGGAGGTGGCGCTGGTGAACTGCCGGGCGGAGGGGAACGGTGCGTTCGGGTTCTACGCCATTAACCCGGAAGGCATGCTCCTCTACAACTGCACCGAGAGCGAGACCGGTCGCGACTCGGCCGCCGGCGTCTCTGCAAAGCCCATATCCTACTGCATCCTCCAGTCCCTGCCCGTATCGAGGAACCCCTCCATCGTGATGGATCACTGCCGGAGCCTCGAGTCGTACGGCTGGGGCCTTTTTGTCTGCGGCACGGAGAACGCGCTCATCAGGAACTTCACCATGACCGATCCTGCGGGCATCGACGGGGTCGGGGCGATGCTCGGGTGCCCGTCCGGCGAACTCCCGGTGAACTCGACGATCGATGCAGGCATCTCCAACTCGGCCATCGATCTCACTGCATCGGGAGACCGACCGCAGACGCTGATCTCCATCGTCAACAACCGAAACGTCACATACTCCGGGAGGGTCGTCTCCGACGCCCCCCGTCCGGTGGCCGTCGAGTGGACGATCGAAGGGGGTGCGGACCTGACCGATCTCGAGGTGCTGCCGGCCGGCGGCGCGGCATAGGGTTCCGGGGCGCGGAAGGCGTCATGCGTAAATACCCCGGCCCCCGGAACCGGCCGTTCCCCTCCCGGACTCCCCGAAGGACTCCTCCGGTGCGGAGGGGTCTGCTAAACCCTTAAATGGTACTTCGGTGCCATAGGGGTATGATCCGGGGTGGCAGGCGTAACCGGGCTCCGTACGATCCCCGGGCAGCAGCAACAACGAAAAGGTCGGTTCCATGTCGGCAGGACTGCAACTGGGGGAGAGAGAACGGCGCATCCTCATCGCCATCGCGATCATACTCACGGTGATCGCCGCCGTCGTGCTAGTCCTGCACTTCTACCCCCCGGTGCCGGTGCCCCCGCCTCCTCCCCCTCCGCCGATCACCCCGATCCCGACGACACCGGCGGTGCCCCCGGAGGTCGCCGGGCCGACGATAGTCGTTGCGGCAGGCGACAGCAGCCCGGCGGCTAAAGCCCGGGCCGACTACACCTGCGACGGCACCGACGACCAGGCGGAGATCCAGGCGGCGTTCGATGCACTATCCTCGGGCGGCACGGTCGCTCTCCTCGAAGGCACGTTCAACTGCGCGGGAAACATCCGCCCGGGCGCGAAGACCATGCTTCGCGGGGAGGGGGCGGATGCGACGTTCATCGAGTTCACCGATAACGGGCGGCTTCTTGTCTCCCGCGAGTCCGTCACGCTCTACAACTTCCACGTCAGAGGCACCGGATACCCGAAGGTCGGGGCCGACCACTGGCTCGGCGTGATCACCATCCAGGCGAGCCACGCGAAGGTTCTCGGCGTCGAGGGAACCGCCGATGCAACCACTCAGGCGGTCTTCCTCCTGCTGCACGACCCCGACGTCTACGCCCCTACCCTCGAAGACGTCGAGTTCGTCAACTGCAGGGCGGTGGACACCGGGACGTATGGGTTCCTCCACAACGCCTGGGGGACGACGAACATGGTGATCAAGGACGTCAGGTACGAGAACTGCGCCGCGATCAACTGCGGCAGGTACGGGGCGTTCAACCAGTGGGTGACCGGGTTCGACTTCGCGGAGCTCAACGACATCGAAGGCCTCCGGGTGACGAACTGCATTGCGGAAGGCAACCTGGAGTCCGGGTTCCACTTCGAGTGGGACCCCGAGAAGCGCGACTGCATCCTCACAAACTGCATCAGCAGGAACAACGGGCAGAAAGCCTACCCGACAAAGCCCTACCGGGAGGACGACATGTCGACCCACTACTTCGGGTGCGGTTTCTACGCCCCGCGGGGGGACATCACCTTCATCAACTGCTACTCCGAGGGGAACAGCCGGCATGGATTCTACGCAACGAACGGCGGTAAACTCTACAACTGTGTCGACCACAGCGTCGGGGCCGGGAAGACCGATTACCGGATCGTCCAGCCCGCATCGTTCTACGCTGCCCCGACGCGCTCGATAACCCCGTCGCTCGTGCTCGAGGACTGTTCGAGCATCGACTCGTGCGGCTACGGCCTTCATATCGACCTCGCAAGCGATGTCCTGATCAAGAACTTCTCCCTGGAGAATCCGGCCGGGATCGATGGTAAAGCGACGAACCTCGGGGGATCGCAGGGCGAGCCGCTCTCTAACTCCGTGGTCAACATCTATGCGTCGGGCGACCGGGCGGAGACGCTGATATGGGCAAGGAACAACGAGAACGTCGAGTATTCCGGCAGGATTGTCTCGCAATCGGCAAAACCGTTCGTGATCGAGGGCGATCGGACGCGAAACGTCCGGATCAAGGATATGGAGATCGTCTCCGCGAATATCGGGCCGTTCGCCAACGGCGTCACCCTCACGAATACGGTTCCCGCCGGTGCGGTGACGTTTGAGAACGTGGCGGTCACCTCGGGCTCGTGCTGAGGGTGCGGCAGGGGGTGGCTGCCGCCGCGGTCGGCCGGGCGCGGGGTGCCGCACAATTCCGCGAGTTTTATAATCGTTACCGTATTATAATGGGTTTCCGGCCCCCGTTCAGTCGCCCGGGGTGCCCCCAGGGATCCCCGGTCCTGAAGCGTTTTTTGCGGGGTGCATGCGCTAAATTTCAAATTGGTATATAATACTTTTTGTTTAGGTATAAATTTCTGAAATGGTGGAAATTTCAGATTATCTCTATAATAGTGGATTTGTTTGAGATTCAAATCTTTCAAATCAATCTATTCTATTTGAAAAACCTTTTAAAATAAGTCCATCAGATAATGGAGTATCTCCCAAGAGGTGAGATAATGCGAGATAGACGGACAACGAAGCTTCTTATTGCAGTGTTCCTGATTGTCGGGCTCGTCCCGATCGTCGGGGCGCTCGAAGCGACTCCCACCACGATTGTCGCCGCAAGCGACAGCAGCGCGGCCGATAAAGCGGCGGCTGCCTATGTCTGTGATGGGGTCAACGATCACGTGGAGATTCAGGCGGCACTGAATGCCCTGCCTTCGGGCGGTGTTGTCCTCCTCTCCAGTGGCACCTACAACTGCGCAGGGATCATTGCTCCCAAGGCAGGCTCGACTCTCATGGGGGAGGGTGAATCGGAGACGTTCCTCGTCTTCACCC
>JAQVVW010000162.1 GCA_028698765.1 Methanoculleus sp.
CGACGACGCCGTCTCGAAGCGCCGGTTCTTCTACCGGGGCTCGGAGAGTTGCCGGAGGACGGAGGTGCTCCGGTTCCACGAGGTCATCGGCCGGATCTCCGTCGGTGAGCGGGTGCTGGTCTCGTTTGACGGGCAGGGGGCGCCCGGGTTCGACACGGTGCTGAACTTCAAGCCCCCCTTCGGGCCGTATCCCACGGAACTTGCGGAGACCTTCCCGGTCGGCCAGAGCGAGGTCCCGGAGTGGGACGACGATATGGTCCGGTCGGGGTGCGCCGGGATCCGGGCCCTGATGGAAGCCCACCCGGAGAGCCGGTTTGCTGTCCGGTGCGGCGAGGCGTGGGCGCGTCTCGTCCACGAAGAGGTCCCCGACGCGGAGGTCTACCATGAGCAGGTATGAGGCGGTGAAGCGCGATGGTCTCGCCCGGATAGGGACCTACGTGGAGGGGGAGACGAGCGTTTCGCTCCCCGCCGCGCTCGATACGGGCACCCGCTTTTCCGCACTCCGCGAGCGCCCGTTCTCGAACGTTCCGCTCGGTGCGGATGAGGCGTTCGTCCGCGACTACTTCTCGCCCGGAGAGGGGCAGCCGGTGGCCGTCCACCCGCTCGCCGCCTCGGCGGAATCCGGCGACTGCGTCCTCGTCGCAAACTGGCATACGGCAGAGAAGAACCCCCGGAACTACGCGACGTGGCTTGCCGTCTTAAAGGAGAGCCTCCCGCCGGACACCGCGTGGTACGCCCCGGCCTCGGCGCTCCCCTCGACCGCCTGCCTCCTCGTCTACTCGGGCTTCGACCTCTTCGACTACCGGGCCGTCGACCTCGCGTCGAGAGAGAAGAAGTTCTGCCTCCCCGAAGGCGAGTTCCCGGCCTCGCTGATGGAGACGGGAGTCTGTGGGTGCGAAGGCTGCCGGGAGGGTGACCTAACGCGGCACAACCGTCTCGCGCTCGACCGCGAACTCGCCCTTGTCCGGCACTACATCGAGGCCGGAAGGCTCCGGGAGCTGATGGAGTCCCGGTGCCGTGCGGACGCCGCACAGGTGGGCATCCTCCGGTTCCTCGACCGAAACTACGCTTTTCTGGAGCGCTCCCTCCCGGTGGCGCGGGCGGTGCCGATGCGTGCAAACACCGCCGAGTCGCAGAACCGTGCGGAGATCCGGCGGTTCGCCGACCGGGTGATCGAGCGGTTCGTCCCGACCAGAACAGACGTCGCGGTCCTCCTCCCCTGCTCGGCGAGGAAGCCCTACTCGCTCTCCCGGAGCCACCGGCTCTTCGTGAACGTCGTGGACCGGAGGGCGCACGAACTGATCGTCACCTCGCCGCTCGGTCTCGTTCCGAGAGAACTCGAGCGGGTCTACCCGGCGGGTCACTACGACGTGCCGGTGACCGGCTACTGGGACCGCGAGGAGTGCGCCTTCATCGCCGATATCCTGGCCCGCTACTTCGCCGCGCACCCCTACCAGAGGGTGATCGCCCACCTCGACGGCGGCGCGCTCACCGTCGCCGAGATGGCGGCAGAAGCCTGCGGGTTCGACCTCGAGGTGACCTCTCGGGGGCACCCGACGGCGCCCGCCTCGCTCCGGGCCCTCTCCGAAGCCCTCGAGGGCGAACGGCGGGTGCAGACCGATATGGTCCGGGGCACGGTCTCCTGGCAGTTCGCGACGGATATCAACACCAGAGGCCTCCAGGTCCGGGGCAGGAGCATGCAGATGGCGGTCCTCCGCGGGAAGCAGCAGCTCTTCAGCATCGATGCCGGGACCGGGCTCTTCCGCCCGACGTTCGAGGGCTGGGGCCTGATACCAGAGGGCTACCGGGTCAGGATCGATGCCTTCGTGCCGCAGGGCGACGTCCTCGCCCCGGGGATCACGGACTGCGACCCCCGGATACGGGAGGGCGACGAGGTGCTGGTGGAAGGACCGCTCGCGGTCGCCACCGGGAGGGCGATGATGGGGGCAGACGAGATGCTCCGGTCAAAGCGCGGGGTCGCGGTGAGGGTGCGGAAGGTGAAGAAGAGCGGGGAGTGAGGGAGCCTCCTGGGCCTTGGTTCCCTCGGGATTCTCGTTTTTTGCGGTGCTTGAACTTAGGCTCGTGGTAAAATGCCATCTTTTGCGTCTGCAGTGTTCAAACTCTGTCAGTTATACGCAGAATGAGCGACCATCAGAATGGTCGGAACAGTCGAACGAGGATGAAGCTCAGGGTGGATATCGCCACGCGGGGAGGGGCTCACGGGGAGTGCGAGCGTAGCGAGCTTGAGCACCGATAGGTGCGAGGGGGGCGATCCCCCCTCCCCTGTCTCCGACCCTCAAAGATCCGCACATGTCACCCCACCCCACCCGCGCTTCGCGCTCCTCCCCCGCCCCCTCTGGGGCGGGGACAGTGCGTGGCGATAAACGACGCGTGCCCCCGGGGGGCAGGCGGAGTTCGAGCACCGTCAGGTGCGCAGTCCAGCGGAAAACCGTGTAAGGGTCGATAGAATATCCCGTGGTCATTGCAACTCTGTCCTCTCCATCGCAGAGAGCGTCGCACCTATCAGGGACCATGCGCCTTACCGACACCCACGGCTTCAAACCCGTGCTGTAGATGTAATTAAAAAGGGGGCAGTGTATCTGCCCTGAACAAACCCAAACCCTACTTCCTCGGGACGAGTTTCACCGCCGTCCCATAGGCGAGGAGTTCCGCCGCGGTCGCCATCGTCTGGGAGGTCGTGAACCGGATGTTCACGACGGCGTCGGCCCCGAGGTCGCGGGCGGCGTTGACCATCCGGTTGTATGACTCGGTCCGGGCGTCGGAGAGCATATCGGTATACTCCTCGAGTTCGCCGCCGACGAGGCTCTTTAAGCCCGCCATGACATCCTTTCCAATATTCTTCGTCCGTACCGTGTTGCCGAAGACCACGCCCAGGATCTCTCCCACGGCGTAGCCCGGCACCTCTGCAGTCGTTGTCAGTATCATGCTTCGTTCACTCCTTGATCGCTTCGATGGTCTCCTCGCGCCCCCGCCAGATGATCAACGCGACGCCGATCACGATGATCGGGATGCCAAAGAAGGGAATGAGCAGCGCAAGAACCACGCCGATGACGATCAGCGCAATCCCCCAGCGAACCGCATTCTGCATAGGTACCCATGCGACGGGTGGGGAGATAACCGTTCGTGTTTCGGGTCCGGTTCCTGACCCGGCTTCCAGATCTCCGGAGGATTCTTCCGGCGCACGGCGACCCCAGGTATATATGGAACAGGTGAAATAAAGAGGCTGGAGCCACAATATGTATGAAATGTTCGGATGCATCTCGATGGCACAATCGACCGGCACCGTCAGGAGTGAAGCAGTTGTATAAAGTAGAATCAGCGACCCGACTCGCCGATCGGGTATACGAATACTGGATACGCGCGCCGCAGGTGGCCGAGCACGCACGGGCAGGCCAGTTCCTCATCATTCGCCTCCACGACGCGGGTGAGCGGATACCGCTCACCATCTCCGCCGTCAGGGGAGACGCCGTCAGGGTGATCTTTATGACCGTCGGCAAGACGACCGAGGAACTTGCGACGCTCCGCGCGGGCGACAGCATCAAGGACGTCGCGGGGCCGCTCGGGAAACCGAGCGATATCGGGAACTACGGCACCTGCTGCGTCATCGGCGGCGGTGTCGGGATCGCGAGCACGCCCCTCATCGCTAAGGAACTCAAAGATGCGGGCAACCACGTCATCGGGATCATCGGGGCGAGGAACGCCGATCTCCTCATGCTCGAAGACGAGCTGCGCGAGATCTGTGACGAACTCCACATCACGACCGACGACGGGAGCAAGGGCGTTCACGGGTTCGCAGCCGACGTCCTGAAGAAGTTGCTCGCCGAGAGGACGATCGACCGGGTCTGGATCATCGGCCCCGCCATCATGATGAAGGTCACCGCCGGCGTGACGGCTCCCTACGGGGTGAAGACCTACGTCAGCCTCAACCCGATCATGGTCGACGGGACGGGGATGTGCGGCTCCTGCAGGGTGACCGTCGGCGGGGAGACGAAGTTTGCCTGCGTCGACGGCCCTGAGTTCGACGCCCACCAGGTCGACTTTGCCGAACTGATGCAGCGGCAGCGGATCTATACCGGACAGGAGAAGGTCTCGCTTGAGCGGTTCGCGGAGCACCGGTGCCGGTGCGGCGAAGGGGGCGGCCACCATGAGTGACCGGCCGGTCGACGTCCGGGTCAAGGACTTCAAAGAGGTCGATGGCGGCCTCTCCGCCGCAGAGGCCATCGCCGAGGCGGAGCGCTGCCTGCAGTGCAAAAAACCGCTCTGCATAAAGGGGTGCCCGGTCTCTATCGACATCCCGGCGTTCATCCGCGAGGTCGCGGACGGGAACTTCCCCGCCGCCGCCCGGGCGCTCAAGCAGCAGAACATGCTCCCCGCCATCTGCGGCCGGGTCTGCCCGCAGGAGACCCAGTGCGAGGGCGTCTGCATCCTCGGCAACAAGGAGACCCCGATCCGGATCGGTGCGATCGAGCGGTTCGTGGCCGACCGGGAGCGGGAGAACGGCGCCGAACTCCCGGAGGTGGCAAGGCCGACCGGGAAGCGCGTGGCGGTCGTGGGCTCCGGCCCGGCCGGGC
>JAQVVW010000163.1 GCA_028698765.1 Methanoculleus sp.
AAGAATAAGGTCACGGCGCTGATCGGACCGTCGGGATGCGGGAAATCGACCCTGCTCCGGTGCTTCAACCGGATGAACGACCTCATCGACTCCTCAAGGATCACCGGAGAGATTCTCTTTAACGGGATCGATATCCACGATCCCCATGTGGACGTATACGCGATCCGCGAGAAGATCGGCATGGTCTTCCAGAAACCCAACCCGTTCCCGAAGAGCATCTACGAGAACGTCGCTTACGGCTCCCGTATTCACGGGGTGGGCGATAAGAAGGAACTCGACCGCATCGTCGAGGAGAGCCTGAAGGGGGCCGCGCTCTGGGACGAAGTGAAGGACCGCCTCCACGAACCCGGGCTCTCCCTCTCGGGCGGGCAGCAGCAGAGGCTCTGCATCGCGCGATCCCTTGCGGTCGGGCCGGAGGTGATCCTGATGGACGAGCCCTGCTCCGCCCTCGACCCCATCGCCACGGCGAAGATCGAGGACCTGATCATCCGGCTCGCCCGGGACTATACCGTCGTCATCGTCACGCACAACATGCAGCAGGCGGCACGGGCCAGCGACTACACCGGGTTCATGTACCTGGGAAGACTGGTGGAGTTCGACAAAACCACGAAGATCTTCGAAGATCCCGGTGAAGAACTGACGGAGAACTACATCACCGGACGATTTGGGTAGGGAGATCCAATGGTATCGAAATTTCATACGGAAATTGCGTCCCTGAAAGGGGATGTCCTCGCGATGGGCCACCTTGCACAGGGTATGCTCCAGCAGTCGATGGTAGCGTTAAAGGCCCAGGACGTGGCGCTCGCCGAGAAGATCGACGAGGAGAAGTTGAAACTCGCGGATTACGACGACAGGATCGAGCAGAAGTGCCTGAGACTCATCGCGCTCAACCAGCCGATGGCAAAAGACCTGCGGACGATCGCAGCCTCGATGAAGGTGATCACGAACCTCTACCGCATCGGCCGCTACGGGAAGGACATCGCCATCGTTGTACCGGATCTCGCCGGGGCGCCGCACGTCGGAAACCTCGTCAGCCTCCCCCACATGGGAGAGGTTGTCGACGGGATGATCACGGATGTGCTGGTCGCGTTCGAACGCGAGGACCTCGCCGTGATAGCCAATATCCAGGAGAGAGAGGAGGTCGTCGACGCCCTCAGGTACTCCATATTCCGCGAGTCTCTCACCTATATGATGGAGGACCCAAAGAACATCACCCGGTGCACGAACTACGTCATGATCGCCCGGTACTTCGAACGCTGCGGGGACCATGCGTGCGAGATCGCGGAGAAAGTGCACTACATGGTGACGGGCGACAGGATTGAGATCCGGTGATACGGACGACCGACCGGTAACCGCCGGACATTTCCAAGTGGTTTTATACCCGTAAACGAATCTCTCAAAGCGATGCAGAACGAGCAGCCCGTGAACCTGAAGGGCATCGCGTGGTCGGCGATGCAGCAGTACGGCTTCATCCCGGCGTTCCCGCCGCATGTCCTCCGGGAGGTCAACGCTCTCGCCGAAGACGCCTTCCCGGATACCCCCACAGACCCCCGCGACCTCCGCTCACTCCTCTGGTCCTCGATCGACAACCACGACTCAGAGGATCTCGACCAGATCGAAGTCTGCGAAGAAGGGCCGGACGGCGCGATCCTTGTCCGGGTCGCGATTGCGGACGTCGACTCCCGTGTCCCGAAAGGATCGGAGACCGACCGGCACGCCGCCCATAACGGGACATCCGTTTATACCGGCATAACGACCTTCCCGATGCTCCCCGACCGCCTCTCGGCGGGCATTACCTCGCTTCTGCCCGCCCGGGACCGGATGGCGGTCGTCATCGAGTATACCGTCCTTGCCGACGGGAGGACGCGGCCCGGCGAGATCTACCGGGCGATCGTCAGGAACCACGCGAAACTCGTCTACGAGGAGGTCGGCGACTGGCTGGAGGGGAGCGGCCCTGTCCCGGGGACGGTCAGCGAGACGCCGGGCCTCGCGGGGCAGGTCGCTCTCCAGCACGAGGCTGCGATGCGGATGAAGAAGCGCCGGACGGAACAGGGAGCGCTCGCCCTTGAGACGATCGAGGCCGAGCCGGTCGTCGAGGGGAACCAGGTGATGGGCCTCGTCGTCCAGGAGCAGAACCTCGCCCGGTGCCTCATCGAGGAGTTCATGGTCGCTGCGAACGGCACCATAACGGCGTTTCTGAACAGTGCTGGTCTGCCCATGATCCACCGGGTCGTCCGCACCCCGAAGAACTGGGACGGGATCGTCCGCGAGGCCGCAGAGCGCGGCGAGACCCTGCCCGACCACCCGGACGCCGAAGCGCTCACGCGATTCCTCATCCGGCAAAAGGCGGCCGACCCCGACCGCTTCCCCGACCTCTCCCTCACGATCGTGAAACTGATGGGCGCGGGAGAGTACGTGGCGTTCCGGCCGGGAGACGAGCCGGTCGGCCACTTCGCCCTCGCGGTCACCGACTACACCCACGGCACCGCACCGAACCGGCGCTACGTCGATATTGTCATCCAGCGGCTGATAAAATCGGTCATCGACGCCGATGCATGCCCGTACACCTGCGAAGAACTCGACGACCTCGCCGCACGGCTCACCGACCGGGAGAAGGCGTCGCAGAAGGCCGAGCGCTACGTCCGGAAGGCGGCGGCCGCCGTCCTCCTCCGGGAGCGGATCGGCGAGACGTTCGAGGCGTTCGTCACCGGCGCCTCGGAGAAGGGAACCTACGTCCGGCTGATCGATCCGCCGGCCGAAGGAAGGGTCGTGCTGGGCGAGCAGGGGCTCCGGGTTGGCCAGCGGGTGCGCGTCCGCCTGATGGCGGTCGACCCCTACAAAGGTTTCGTCGATTTCGCACGTACCGGATGAGGGGGGGATCCGCTCCCCCGTTCAGTAACCGAGCCGCTCCTTGATCAGGACGAGCGTGATCCTCCCGTCGGCGTCTTCCTTATCGAGAATCACGTGCTTGCCGATGTAACTCCCCATGCCGTAGACGTGCTGTGACCGCTGGTTCTCGAGCGGCAGGCAGTACTCCCGGCACCGCCGGAGCGCATCATCGACGGTCGGCACGATCTTGTTCGTCCCGGAGACGAGGACGAGATGGGCCGCCGCGTGAGGCCAGGCCCCCATCCGGCTCCCGGTCTTGTCACACCCGACGATCTCGCCCGACTCAGCGATCGCCTGCACCCCGGAGAGGAAGTAGTCGGCGGCCACGCTCTTACGGCGAAGCGCGTGCCGCTTCTCGGTGTCGTTCTCGGCGGTGACGACTGCGTGGTAGTCCCGCCACCCCTTCGGGTTCTCTTTGAGCACCCGGTCAAACCCCATCTCGACCAGAGTCGTCGAGTAGCCGTTCATGACCTCGGCTCCTTCGGGCAGCAGGTCGATGACGGCCCGGAGCGCGTCCTCCGCCGAGTCCACAAGAATCACCCCGATATTCCGGGCTTCAACCGCTTCGGCCGTTCTTTTTATCGTCGCCTCGTCTGGAACCCGGTTCCATCGTTCCGTGTCCACCCCGGCATCCTTCGCCATGTTGACCGCACTGTACTCGGTGGGTTTTGCCATCTGCTGGCCGGTAACATCTGCCATCCAATCACCTTCAGGGACGGAGATACGTCATCCCACATATACCTCTCGATGACCCGGGTCACAGAGGGGAGGCATACGCTTACCGCGGGAGTTTCAATACCAGACGTGGTCCATAATCACCCGGCCGTCCTCCCGGAACGGGGTCCCCCCCATCTCAAGCAGCCTCCGCTTCATACCATGGCCGCCCTGAAACCCGCCCGGAGATCCGTCCGAGCGTAGCGCCCGGTGGCAGGGGATGACGAGAGGAAATGGGTTCCTCGCGAGGGCGCTACCGACCGCACGGGAGGCAGACGGATTGTCGAGGTGCCGGGCGATGCGCCCGTAGGTGCTGACGTATCCCCGGGGTATACCGTACTCGGCGAGGAGGACACGCCGCTGGAAAGGCGGACAGCGGTCGAGGTCGAGGAGACCGGTATCGAACTGTGCGTCGTTTCCCGTGAGGAGGGACTGTATCCCGGCAACCAGCGTCCGGATCTCACGGGGCTCCTCCATAGAAGGCACGGCCCCGATCATCGCCGCATCAGCTCGCGGGTCGCCGGGGAGGAGTATCCTCTGCACCCTCGGCCCGGGGCGGGAGTGGAGCCAGATGAGGCGAACCTTGCCGAACGCCGTCGCAAACCCGGTGACCACCGGCATCGCATCGGGCAGGCTGTCGGGAGACCGATCCATGATCTGAGTGGACAAAACCCCGGTATCTAACTTGCGGGAGGGGGCCGCCCGCGACCCCCGGATAGCCCCGGTCGGGATCGGGTTATACCGGCGCAACAGGTATATCAGGCGCCACTGTACACCTGGGGTAGATGTTTGAACAGATAGGGAATCTCATCGACGTCGTCATACACTTCGATGACTTCCTGCCGCTCTTTATCGAGGAGTACGGGATATTCGTCTACTTCTTCCTCTTCCTCATAATCTTCTTCGAGACGGGGGTCGTCGTCACCCCCTACCTTCCAGGCGATTCGCTCCTCTTCCTTGTAGGCGCAATCGCCGCACAGG
>JAQVVW010000164.1 GCA_028698765.1 Methanoculleus sp.
CCTCCCCGCCGTCAGAGCCGCTCCCGGAAGCGGATCAGTTCGGCGATGCAGGTGTTGTAAGGCGCCTCGATGCCGTGCTTCCTGGCGAGTGCCGCCACCGCACCGTTCATGAAGTCGATCTCGGTCTTCCTCCCGCCAGCGATGTCCTGGAGCATCGACGAGTGATGGGCGGCCGTCGCGGGGAGCTGGGCGGTGCGGAGATACTCGAGGTAGGCCTCCGCCGTCTCCCAGGGAAGGGCGACGCCTTCGGCTTTTGCCACCTGGTATGCCTCACGGACGATCGCGGCGACGACCGTCCACGCGTGCGGATCGGCGAGCGCGCCGTACGGGACGTTCATCAGGGCACCGAGTGGATTTAACGCGCAGTTGTAGAGGGTCTTACCCCAGATGTCCGTCCTGATGCCCGCGGTCACCTCCGCCCGGATACCGGTCTCCCGCATGAGGGCGGCAAGGCCATCGACCGCGTCGTCCTTACCGGACGGGAACCTCCCGAGTATCATGGGAGACGCCTCCACCGAGACGTGGACCGACGCATCGCCCCGCCACTCGAACCCGGTGATGATCATGCCCGCGATGACCCGGTCGGTGAACCGCGCGATGATCTCCTCGTTCCCGATGCCGTTCTGGAGGCTCACCGTCTCGCGCCCCCTGATGGCGTCGGCGAACTGACGGCAGATCGCCTCCGTGTCGGTGGACTTCGCGGCGACGATGTAGTAGTCGGCATCCCGCCATCCGTCGGGGAGATCCTCGGAGCAGCTGAACCGGTATGTGCCCGCCCCCCATATGCCGGTCATCAGAAAGCCCCGCTCCTGCACCGCGTTCGCATGCCGCGCCCGGGTAACGGCGTGAACGTCCGCGACGCGGGACAACTTCGCGGCAATGGTCAGCCCGACCGCCCCGGCACCCAGGACCACGATCTTCATCTCGATAGTACTATAGCAGAGTTACCTGTTAACTTCTCCCTTTTCCGGCATGCAGACATCTCTCTGGCGTTCCATCGCCAGCAGGGCCTCTTTGATCGCGAGATCGGGGGAGAACCCGCCGATGCCGGTCTTCGCGACGACCCGGTGGCAGGGCACCACGAGCGGGGTCGGGTTCCTCGCCATCGCCGCCCCGACCGCCCGGGGCGCGGTTCCGACCATCCAGGCAACCTCACCGTAGGTGACGGTCTCCCCGCAGGGGACTTCCCGGACGGCACGGTAGATCCTCGCGAAGGTCGTCTCACCCTCGGTCGCGACGCTTCTGAGCGTGGAGAGATCCGACGGCCGCCCGGCACAGTAGCGCAGGATCTCTTCCGGGACGGGGCCAGGGATACCTTCGCGCGCAAAACGCACCCGGTAGACGAGATCATCCTGCCACGAGACATGGACGTTCCAGAGACCGAAGCGGCACGATCCGCTCAGGATCGCCATCTCTCGGCCTCCTTCCGGAACTCTTCGAGGGTGCATCTCGTCATCTCCTCCTGCATCCACGGAGGCAGCCCGGCGTGAACCCGGGACTCAAGGAACCGTTTATCACCGAGGACGAGCATCCCCCTGTCCTCAGGCGTCCGGAGCACCCGGCCGAGCGCCTGCAGGGCGCGGTTGATCGCGGGGAGCGTGTAACTGATGAACTCCCCCTCATCGCCGAACTTCATCCGGAAGTAGTCGATCACCATCTTTCGGACGCGGTTGAACGGTGCGAGCGGGAGACCGATGACGAGCGCCCCGGAAAGCATATCGCCGCGGTAGTCCAGGCCCTCACTCCACTTGCCGCCGCAGACCGCAAAGAGGACGCCAGAGCGGCCGGTCCCGGGGAGGGCCATGAACTCCCGGAGCATCGCGGCCGAGGCCGAGGTATCCTTGGACTCGATGTAGATCTGCTTCTTCCTGATCCGGGGGGCGCAGCGATCCGCGAAGGTGTTCAGGAGGTCGTAGGAGGGGAAGTAGACCGCGAGATTCCCCGGGATGCGGGCGAACGTCGTGATATAGTCCTCGGTCCGCGCGAGGTTCTCCCTGTCCCGGCGCATCGAGTAGGCGGTGGTGATGTCGTTTGCGCAGAAGATGCGGCGGTTCTCGGGGGGGAAGGAGTTCGGGAGCGAGATCGTCGTGACGGGGAGATCGCCGAAGTAGTAGCGGCGGTAACTCTCGATGGGCGAGAGCGTTCCCGAGATCAAGACGGTGCAGGCATGTGCGCGGGCGATCTCCTGGAGTTTGGTGCTCGGGTCGATGTTTCTCACCTCGAGCGCCACAGCCCCTTCTTCCTCTTTGCGGTAGACCGTAAGGTAGGCCGGGTCGGCGGCGGAACGGAAGATCCGGTAGAAGAACTCGGTCAGCCGCTCGATCGCGCTCTCCCGGAACTCGCCCGCCTGCATGTTCTTCTCGCGGATCCCCTCGCTGATCTTGAGGAGGTCGTCCACGATCTCCTCCACGTTCCGGTAGAGCGTCCCGGAGAGGACCATCCGCTGGAAGATGGCGGGGTCGAACCAGTCCTCGACCTCGTGCGAGCCCTTGAGCGCCTCCATGAACCGGGTGATCTGCGGCAGGATCTGGACGATGGCGTCCGCCTGTGGCGACCGGCGGCGTCCGGAGAGTTCGTGGCCGGCCTGCACGATATCCCGCTCCTCGATCGTCACGCTCTCGATGCTCTGGACGACGTCGCCGCAGTTGTGGGCCTCGTCGATGAGCAGCAGGGCGTCGTGCCCCTCGACCCCGAGCGAGAGGTAGATCTGCTCCCGGATGGCGTCGTCAAAGAGATGATAGAAGTTCACGAGCACCACATCGGCGTCCCGGGCGGCATGCATCATCGTATCGTAGGGGCAGATGTCGCCGCAGAACCCGGCGAGCTGATCGGGCCAGATCAGTTCGGTGCTCACCCGCTCGGCCCGGACGCGCAGGGCCGCCGACGGGATCATCTTCAGCCCCGCATCCTCGGGCTCCACGAAGGATTTGCCGTGGATGAAGTAGGGGCAGATGAGCGGGTGCTCCGGGTCCATCTTGCGGATCTGCTGCTTGATCTGGCGGTCGTTCGCCGGGACGAGCGATCCCTTCTGCGCCCGCTCCCGCATCAGCGCCGTCGAGAAGGATTTGACCCCCTCACACCGCCGGTGGACGTCACCTTCGCCGCCGAGCGGACACATGCTGGACTTACCGATGAGGTAGGCGAACTTGAGGCCACCGCGCTTCTTCCGGATGAGCTCGAGCTCCCGCATGAACGTCGCAAGCTGGCTGATGGTCCGGACGGCGACGAACACTTTGCGTCCCCGGCTCTCCGCAAGGAGCGCGGAGACCACGCTCGACTTGCCGCTCCCGGTCGGCGCATCGATCATGGCGATGCCGCCGTCGCGGGCGACAGATGCGGCCAACTCAAGCATCTCCCGCTGGCGAGGGCGGTACTCCCGGTACGGGAACCAGTCGTCGAGGGTATCCATTGCTAATAGGTCGACGGCTGACGTCAATGTAGTTTGGGTGCACGGGGCGAAAGTGAAGGGGCCGGAAGGCTCTCATATGGCCACGCAACGCCGGGCGCAACACGTCATTGGACGGCACTCACCCGGAAATCCTCCCCCTCGACAACAACCGCGCCTGCAACACCCTGGCAGCCGGCCGCCCTGCCTGCAGGAACGTTAACTCAATCGAGAGCATCGGAACCCGTTTCAGAAACAAATATATGTTGCTCCACACATCGCTCACTGGAGAATACTGTATGTCCTTCAAGACAGAGGTCATCGAAAAGATAGCGGCCCTTATCACGGCAGCATTCGGCCTGGTCGCCGCTCTCGCGTGGAACGGTGCTATCCAGGAACTCTTCAAACTTATCTTCGGGGATCAGAGCACGCTCGTTGCAATGCTCGTGTATGCCATCGTCGTGACGATCATCGCGGTGATCGCGGTCATCCTGATCGGCCGCGCCGCAGCGAAGGCGAAAGGAGAGGATGAGGCGGCAAACAAGTGAGTTCTGGTTACCCTTCTCTTTTTGGCAAGCCGTTATGAGCCGGAGTTTGTGAGTTCGATGAACCGGCATGACGACCTAGTGGGGCAGGACTTGATGGCGAGCAGACGGAATACTGACCCCGGAGCGCTCATTTACGCCGGCGTCGTCCGTGCAAGGCCAGTCACCGTCACGGTCATCGACTACGACGAGTCTCACCTCGATGAGCGGACCTGCACCCGGCCAGAGGACCTGCGGAAACTCATTCTCCGCCCGACGGTCACCTGGATCGACGTCGACGGCGTCCACGATGCCGGGGTTATCCAGGAAGTCGGGGAAGCCGTCGGGATCCACCCCCTGATCCTGGAGGACATCGCGAACACCCGCCAGCGGCCGAAGATCGAGGACTACGGCGACTACCTCTACGTTGCGGTCCGGATGCTCTTCCCCGGCGGCGACGGCGAGTTCCAGAGCGAGCGGGTCAGCCTTCTGCTCGGGAACGGCTACGTCGTCTCCTTCCAGGAGCAGCCGGGCGATCTCTTCGAGCGCATCCGGGAGCGCCTGCGTGCAGGAGCCGGGCGGCTCCGGAACGAGGGGGCCGATTACCTCTTCTACGCCCTGCTCGACGCGATTGTCGACGGCTACTTTAGCGTGATCGAGGTCTTC
>JAQVVW010000165.1 GCA_028698765.1 Methanoculleus sp.
CCGGTTTCTTAAACATTACTTAAAATGAGATATAAACCTTGTTATCGGATCTTTCAGGATTCTGCGCAAACTGCCTCATCGCCACAGGCGCGGCACCGGTTCACCGGGCTGAGGGGATGGAAGGGTGAACGAAAGGCTGTACTGACTGCGTTCACGGCACAAGGCACAGGGTATGCTCCGCAGGGCTCGGGCTCCCGCACGGGGCCCGTGTGCGCGCTCACTGAGCCGGATCACCCGAAGTAGAGATCGCCGTCTTTATTGATGTAGATCTCAACATCCTCGCGGACCTGCCTCCCGCTGAACCGCTCGGGATTTGCATCCCGAAGCCTGTTTATGAGCGAGATCGTGTCGTATTTGACCTTTAACCCCTGCTTCTCCGCTTCGGCATAGATGAGTTCGGGGGCCTTGAGCAGGTCGAGGCCGTTTTTTAGCGTACAGAGATGTATGGCATCAAGGGTGTAGAGGAACTCGAGCGTCTCGCGCGCGCGAGAGATGTTCTCGAAGGCAGCTTTTTCGATGGTGCAGACGTTAGCTTTCGAGGTATGGATGATCTCGGCAATCTGCTGCTGCGTTAGCCCTTTTTTCCGGTACCGCAAGACTTCCTTCTGGCGATCGGTGAGCAGACCTTGCTTCATCAAATATATATGGGCCGTGTGAACTTAAACACTTTTCCTTAACCTCCCCATCACGGGATGGGATTATCGGGGGCATTTCAAAATGTTTATATGAGAACTTGGTGATACTATCGTGTTCTCAAATTTTGAGAGGTGTTAACGTGGTTGTAAAAGTTGGAATTGCAAAACTGGGTAATATTGCAAGCGGTGTAATGGCCGAACTCCTTCTCGATGAGCGCGCCGACCGTGAGGACATGATCACCTTCATGGCGACCTCCGGCACGAAGCTGCAGCCCGAGGATATCGACCGTGTGGTCAGCAATATGAAGGCATGGGGCCCGGACTTCTGTATCGTCGTTTCCCCGAACGGTGTCCTCCCCGGACCGGTAAAGGCCCGTGAAGACCTTGCAGCGGCCGGAATCCCCTGCATCGTCATCACCGACGACGTCACCACCAAGAAGGAGCAGTTCGAAGCGCTCAAGGCGAGCAACTTCGGCTACATCATCATGAAGGCCGACGCCATGATCGGCGCCCGCCGTGAGTTCCTCGACCCCATCGAGATGGCGGACTACAACGGGAACCTCGTCAAGGTGCTCGCCCTCACCGGCGCGTTCCGCAAGATGCAGATGGAGCTCGACAAGGTCATCGACCAGGTGAAGGCAGGCAAGAAGGGCGCGGACCTCGCGCTCCCGAAGGTCGTCATGACCTCCGACAAGGCGGTCGACGGCGAGTTCAGCAACCCCTACGCGCTCGCGAAGGCCCGTGCGGCCTACGAGATCGCGCAGTCGGTCGCGGGCGTCAACGTCAAGGGCTGCTTCATGACGAAGGAGTGGGAGAAGTACATCCCGATCGTCTCGAGCGCCCACGAGATGATGCGCCAGGCGATGCACCTCTGCGAGGAAGCACGCGAACTCGAGAAGGGTGTGGACGGGGTCATCAGGAAGCCCCACAAGAAGACCGGCGAGATCGTCTCGAAGACCGCTCTCATCAGCAAGCCCGAGTAAACCCAGCACCAATTCTTTTTTTCGAATTTATAGAGTGTTTTACCTGCTAGAGAGTATGCCGCTTGTCTTCGCCGGTAAGCAGGGGATATCGCGGTCTTCAGGGGCCACCCCCATATCGGCTCCTCACATGAAGTGCGACGGATCAAAGGGCTGGAGCATGAGCACCGTCACTGAGAATACCGAGGAGCGGATGATGGTCTTTTTGCCGTAGGTGGCTGTGGTGAGCACCGGGCGATGAGTTTCTTAGGCGGGTAGCGGCTTCCCGAAGGGGAAGGTCTTTGAGAAGGTCTCTGCTCGCGAATTGCTTCTCGTTTTTTGCATCTGCCACTTTTCTGCAACCCAACTGACACGGTTTTCGAGGTGATATCGCCATGCACTGCCCCCGCCCCTCGTGGGCGGGGGAGGAGGCCGAAGGCCGGGCGGGGTGGGGGTTAGCGGTGTCCTCGAATCAGGTAGAGACAGGGGAGGGGGCATGCCCCCTCCCCGTCAGCCCCACCCCCAATGACGATAGTCCCACGGTCCACTACAAGGGGATTTTGTTCCAGTTATGTTACTGTCGGTCATCTCCTCGATCGCGTACTTCGGCCCCTCGCGCCCGATGCCCGAACCCCTGACCCCGCCGTAGGGGGCGTGATCCGTCCGGAACGTCGAGATGTCGTTGACCACCAGGCCGCCGACCCGGAGTTCCGTGAACGCCTGCGCGATCCTCCGGGAGTCGTGGGTGAAGATGCCCGTCTGTAGCCCGTAATCAGAGTCGTTCTCGAGCGCTATCGCGTCCTCGAAGGTCGCGTAGGGGACGACCGTCACCACCGGAGCGCCTCACAGAGCCTGCGGAGAGACCCGGCAAACCCTACCCTTTCCCCCGGAAGAGCGCACCGAGGTCTTCGGGGAGCGTCAGGATGATCGGTTCCAGGTGCAGCCGCTCCATGAACGCCGAGTCGCACATGGAGAAGGTGTTCGGGTTGAGCCGCGCGATGATGGAACAGAAAGCCCGGTGGCCCTGCCCGGCATTTCTGGGAGCGTCAAAGAAGATCGAGGCGTTGAAGGCGTAGGTGCCGAGGCTGCGGTAAAAGTCGATGATCCGGAGGATACCCCCCGCCAGCGGTTCGAGATACGGTTCGAGTTCATCAAGCGTCGATACCGGGAGGATCCCCCGCACCTCCCGCTCGCCAAGGGGGACGGGGTTCGCCGACCAGAAGATCTCATCCTCGAAGAGGAACCGCTCCGAGCAGCGTTCGCGTTCTACGAGGTCGTCCCAGTAGAGGCGGCCGTGATCGGCGAGATAACGGCGGCCGCCGGAGATATAGAGGTCTGCAAGTCGTGTGGGCTCTGCATCGGCGATGCCCTGCAGGTGCGGGTGGACGATGCTCGCGCCCGCCGACGGGAGGTGATTCCAGTTGATGCTCGCATACCCGGGAGAACGAGCGAGGGCCTCTGCCGTTCCGGATATGGCGTCCGCAAGACACCCCGCACCGAACCGGCCGGGCCCGTGATCGGGCGTGATCACCGTGACCACGTGGCGCCCGGCGAACGGGTAGAGGTTCGGGAACGTCACGCTCTCCCCGCACCGGAGCCGGGTGCCGTCCTCGAACGTCGGGGTGGAGGTATCGATAGCACCGGGGCAGAAGGGGCAGCCGTCGCGGGATGAAGGCATGGCAGGAGCAGCGTCGATCTGCCTCTCAACCCGGACGGGACTGATCCGGCACCGGATGCCGGTGAGAGACTCCTGGCGGTACTGGAGAATTCCCCGTTCCGTCAGGATCTCGCGGGTGGTGAACATGACCCTTCATACTCCGGTTGGCGCGCCGTGCGTATAAAACCCTGTCCGGATTGCGGATGATGGTGCCGGAGGCTACGGCGAGACCCGGGAGCACCTGGCCGGTGTCAACTATCTAACAATGCCGTAAAAAAAGCGATTGGGTTTTCCCGCCTCAGACAATGTACTTGCCGAGGAGGCGGATGGAGTTGGTCATGTCGGGGCCGAGCGGCGAGCCGAAGATGATCTGGGTAACTCCAGCCTTTGCAAGGTCTTCGCACTTCTGCTTGACCATGTCGGGGGTTCCGGCGATGGTGAAGGCGTCGATCTCCGCGGGGCCGACGAGTCCGCCGACCGTCTTGAAGTCGAAGCGGCCGAGCGCTTCCTTGATCTTCGCGACGTTGGCGAGGTCGAGTCCGTGGCGCTTGAGGAGGTCGGGCGGAGAGCCGGCGGCGATGAATGCAGCAACAATCTTTGCAGCGTTCCGGGCCTTCTTCTCGTCCCTGTCGATGGACATGGCGGTGTAGGCACCGACGTCGAACTTCTTCTTGTCGACCGCTTCCATTGCCTTCTTGATGATCGGGATGGCGATCTCGAAGTCCTTGGGGTTCGAGGCGTTGATCAGGGCGCCCTCACCGATCTCACCGGCGAGCTCGAGCATCTTGGGTCCCTGGGCACCGATGTAGACCGGGATACCCTTCTTGCCGGGCAGGGTGACGCCGGTCAGCTTCGCGCCGTCGTAGTCGAAGAATTCCATTTTGCCGGTCTTTTTGACCTCTTCACCGGAGAGGAGGCTCCGGATCTGCACGACGCCTTCCTTCAGGCGGGCGACGGGCTTGGCGGGGGCGATCGCGAGCTTCGGGAGCGTCGAGAGGTCGCCGGGTCCGATACCGAGGACGGCACGTCCGTCGGAGATCTCGTTCAAGGTAGCCATGAAGGACGCGATGGCTGCCGGGGTGTCGGTGAACGTGTTCATGATGCCCGGGCCCATCTTGATCGTGTCGGTGTTTGCCGCGATCATGGCAAGGGTCGGATATGCATGACGGTTGTTGTAGTGGTTGGTGATCCAAGCGTAGTCGATATCCTTCGACTCTGCAAGCTTGGTGTAGTTCACCACCTGCTTGACGTTGATTGATCCGGGCACAAATTCAATTCCATATGTAGTCAAGGCTATGCACCTCAATGAGTAGT
>JAQVVW010000166.1 GCA_028698765.1 Methanoculleus sp.
GATGCCGCGAAATGGCGTGGATTCCAGACCGCTTGCGTGAATCAGGAATCGTTGCGGCCCGATGCAGCAGGAAGACGATGTGGATACGCCCGGAGGAGGACGGGCGCCGGAGCGTATGGCGCCGGGCTTACGCACGCCGCGGTGGGGTTCATCCGCCTAACGACGCCTCGCGGCGCAACCTCTATATAGAGCATCCTCCCAGAGAGAGCCCCTATGCGCGTGGCGTGCCTGACCTTCTGGTTCTACGACTACACCATCCAGATGGCAAACGAGCTTGCCCGGCATACCGAGGTGCTGCTGCTCCTCCCCGACTACAGGTCGGAGGAGTACCTGGCGAGCATCGACCCGGCCGTGAAGGTTCACCTCTTCGGCTACTCGCAGTGCGCCGGAAGGTTCGGCCCGTCATGCTACCCGATGCTCAAAGATATCGTCGCCGCAATCGACGACTTCGCGCCCGACGTCGTCCACTTCCAGGTGAACAACCCCATGCTCTGCCCGCTCCTCCCGATGCTGCGGAAGTATCCGCTGGTGGCGACGTTCCACGACATCGAACCCCACCCCGGCGAAGACCGCCTTCTTGACATAGGCTCGCTGCTCTACCGGCTCACCCTCTTCGTATCGAGGGTCCTGCCCGACCGGATCTTCGTCCACGGGAAGGCCCTCCGGGAGACCCTGGTGAAGGACTACCGTGTCCAGAGAGAGAACGTGCACGTCATCCCCATCGGCGAGCATGAGGTGGCGCCGTTCGTGAAGTTCGAGCGGGACGATCTCAAGCCCGACGGCCGCCGGGTCCTCTTCTTCGGACGCATCCACCGCTACAAAGGGCTCGACTGCCTGATCCGGGCAGAGCCGCTCATCACCCGCGAGATCCCGGACGCCCGGATCGTCATCGCCGGAACAGGCGAGGAGTTCGGCAGGTACGAGGAGGCGATGGCGGGCCGGGACGCGTTCGAGGTCCACAACTACCGGATACCCTACGAAGAAGGCGCCCGGATCTTCCAGCAGGCGAGCGTCGTGGCGCTCCCGTATCTCGAAGCGTCCCAGAGCGGCGTCATACCGACCGCCTACGGGTTCCGGCGGCCAGTGGTGGTGACGGACGTGGGGAGCCTGCCCGAGGTCGTCGACGACGGGGTGACCGGGTACGTCGTGCCGCCGCGTGACCCGGAAGCGCTGGCAGCCGCGATCGTCCGCCTGCTGAAGGACCCCGGGGCGTGCCGCAGGATGGGGGAGCAGGGCTACGCGAAACTGAAGACGGACATGGCCTGGTCGACGATAGTGGGGTCGCTTCTCGCGGTTTACCGCGAGGTGGCATCCGCCCGGGGGAGGAGAGGCGTTCCCGCGGATGAGGCGTTCACCGACGCCGCCCCCCTCCCCGGGAACGAGCGATGACCTCATCCCCCTCCGGGAAGAGGGCCGGGACCGGCGCAACACATTAATAGGTTGGCCGGAGAGTAGGTGCACCGATACCACCGACCGCCGCCGAAGGAGAAGACTCGCCGTCCATGCACACAGTCGACCAGAACAAGGGATACCATGCACCTGCCAGACCCGTTCCGGATAAATGATTGGGATAACAGAACGTTCTTCTGGACATTCCAGGCGCTCCAGTTCGCCTTCCTCGCGGTGGTCTCGCTCGATCTCGTCGGGTATTACATACCGATCGCCAGGGAAGCCCTGGCGTTCCTGTACCTCACCCTCCTCCCCGGGGTCCTCGTACTGAAGGCGCTCAGGCTCCACGACCTCGGCACGATCGAGACGCTGCTCTACTCCGTCGGGCTGAGCCTCGTGGTCGTCATGCTCACCGGCCTCACCGCCAACATCGTATACCCGCTGCTCGGGTATATGCGACCGTTCTCGTTTTCGATCCTCCTCATCACGCTCGTCGCCGTCGTGCAGGTCCTGCTCTTTCTCGCGCTCACCAGGGATAAGGGGCGTACCGGGGAGAACCCCCGGCTCGCCGTCCCCTCCTCCCCGGCGGTGCCGTTCCTGATACTGCTCCCGTTCCTCGCGATCATCGGGACGTACCTGCGCGACAACCACCACATGGTCACGCTCCTCTTCCTCCTCCTCGTCCTGATCGCCGTCATCGGTCTCGCCGTCGGGTTCGACCGCTTCATCCCGGGATCCTGCTACGGGCTCGGGGTCTACACCATCGCACTGGCGCTCCTCTACCACACCTCGCTTATATCCGGGTATGTCTGGGGCTACGATATCCACCACGAACTCAACCTCGTGAACGGCGTGCTGATGCCGGGGCTCTGGGACATGACCATCCCGTATAACACGAACGGGATGCTCTCCGTCGTTGCGCTCGTCCCCATCTACTCGCTCATATGCGATCTCGACCCCGTCTGGATCTTCAAGATCGTCTATCCCCTCCTCTTCGCGCTCGTGCCGCTCGGGCTCTACCGGGCGGTCGAGAAACAGACGGACGCGAGGATAGGGTTCTTCTCGATCTTCTTCTTCTTCTCGTTCTTCACGTTCTACACGGAGATGATCTCCCTCGCCCGCCAGCAGATCGCGGAACTCTTCCTTGCGCTGACCATCCTTGTGTTGATCGATAAGACCATGGACCGGGGGAAGCGGGCGTTCCTCATGGTCGCCTTCGCGTTCGCCATGATCGTCTCCCACTACGGGCTCTCGTACATCTATCTCTTCTCGCTCGTCCCGGCATGGCTGCTGCTCGCCGTTCCCGAGCGCCTGCAATCCTGGCTGCCGGAGAGGCTCGCCCGGGTTGCGGGCCTCCTGAGACCCGACCCCCTCGCTCCGGTGGGCACGGCACCCATCAGAACCCTCATCCTCCCCTACATCCTCATCTTCGCCGCCCTTGCCTTCCTCTGGTACTCGACGGTCGCCGAAGGCACGGCGCTCGCTACCGTCACCGGCATTGGGGACAAGATATGGACTACGCTCTTTATGGACTCAGTCAGCCCGACAACCGCCCAGGGGCTGCATATCCTCACCAGTCAGTCGACGACACCCCTGCACGGCCTCGCAAAGATCGTCCATGTCGCCACCCAGGGCCTCATCGCCGTCGGGCTGCTTGCAACCCTCCTGAAACGTGAGCGGTGGCGCATCGAACCGGAGTATCTCGCCGTCTCGCTCGTCTTCTTCCTCATCAACATAGCCGGCATCGTCGTCCCGTTCTTCGCAAGTTCGCTCAACACCAGCAGGCTCTACCACATCACCCTGATCTTTCTCGCCCCATTCGCGATCATCGGCGGCATAGCGCTCTACGAGAGATTGACCGGATGGATACGGGGGATCAGGGGTGCCCCGCTCATGGGGACGGCCTACCAGGCGCTCTCGGCATTCTTCGTCGTCTTCTTCCTCTTCAACAGCGGGCTCCTCTACCAGGTCGTGGACGACAACCCGACATCGATGGCGCTCGACACCACCGGCGACAAACCGGTCTTCAACGGCAGGGAGGTGCAGGGGGCGGCATGGCTCTTCTCGGAGGGGAACGACCGCCCGATCTACGTCGACGGTACACGCTGGTGGCTTCTCTTAGGGTTCGACCCGGGCTACCCGCGATACGTCCCGGCGGATGCATCGCTGCTGGAGCCCAACTCCTACCTCTACTTCGGCACCTACAACCTCGTGCGGGAGAGCATCCGGATCGAGACGCAGGAGGGCACGGTCACCACGGCGATGTACACGGGCGCCGACCGGTTCATCCGGAGCCACCACCGGGTCTACGACAACGCCGGTTCCGTCGTCTACTACCGGTGAAGACCCGGCCGTAACAGCACTCCGAAACTACAGCCACCCCTTCTTCTTCAGGATAAGGCCGACAAGGAGCGTCCCCGCCGCGTAGGTGGCGAACCACGCGTACCCCATGCCGATGAGGCCGAATCGGTTCATCATGGCGTAGCCGAGACCGAGCAGGGCGATGCTGACAAAGCCGCTGAGGACAACGAGGCTCCGGATATCGTTCCTGACCTTCGCGATGGATATGAACGTCTGGCAGACGGAGACGAAGAGAGCGGATACGGCAAGTACGCGGAGCAGGGCCATCCCTTCGACGTAGTCCTTGCCGATCAGGCCGAGGATCGGCTCCCCGAAGAGGGAGAGAACGATGATCGCGGGTATGAGCAGGGCGAACATGCTCGCGAGCGTCCTGAGCACGCTCTTCTTCATCTCTCCCCCGTGGCTCCCCTCGACGAAGAGCGAGGTCGTGAACGCGTAGGGGATCATGAAGAGGATCGAGACGATCGCGTAGGTGATGTAGTAGTTGGCGGTGCTCTCCGCCCCGAGGACATGGAGCACCATGATCGGGATGACCATGTTCGGGGCGGACATCAGGATCCCGGCGATGTACGCGCCGGCGGAGAACTGCCACGCCTCCCGCAGGAAGGGCCGGTCGACGCACGGCGTCGGCCGGACGGAGCATCTGGCAAGGAGGATGAGGGCCAGGATGAGACCGAGGATGAACGAGAGGCCGAAGGCGCCGAAGATGCCCATCGCGCCGAGGGAGACCAGAGGGACGAGGAAGAGGATCCTCGTCCCGTAGATCAGGTTTAGGGCGATGTAGTATTCGGACTTTCGCA
>JAQVVW010000167.1 GCA_028698765.1 Methanoculleus sp.
ATCGTGCCGCCGGAGGTGGTAGTGTTCACGACAATGTCCTCCGCGGCGTGCGATACGAGCCCGTACCCGAGGAGGCCGACAAAGCCTATCGCCAGCACGATGCTGCATAATAGTTTTCCGTTCAACCAGATCACCGTTCCTTTTCAGAAAGTAAGTACATCCCGGGGATTATCGCTTCAGACGCAAACGTTTCCACGGGTATTACTGTTTGAGACTGGGCCGTCACTCTATTTACGTTTTCTCTCACATCCCTCTACACGTCGGGATGGCGAGAGGCCCGGAGTAGACCAATGACCGGGGTACACCAACGATACTGTGCACCGAGCGAGAACGCAGATCTGTTTCGGAAATTTCAAGGCCGGACGCCCCCATAGTGGTTTAGGCCACGCCAGTTTCATTGAACCGGATACTATTATGAGACCGATCCTTACCGTTATCGTGGGAATAACGCTCATCTATGCCTGCATGCACTTCTTCGTCTTACCGGAGGCCCCGGACGTTACGCGTAGCGAGGATGTTACTCACCTGGGATCTCCTGCCTACAACCCGGCCGTCTTGGACCTCTGGGATATCGCCGTTGCGGAGACCGGTATCGAGAACGAGTCGGCGGTGCTACGACAGCTGGAGGTAAACCTTGCCGGAGACGGAGCGGTCCGGGTGATATGGCTCTACTTCTACGGCGACGAGGCTGGCGAGCAGCACGTATACGAAGCGTATGTGGGACCGGGTGGAACCGTATCCGTCAAATCGCAGAAATTCGACTACTCTGTGCAGGGGGTGCACCCCCTCGCCCTCTTACGGGAGGTCGACGCCATCGCTCTGGAGGATGTCCCCCTCCGGGACCGGGGAATGAGGCTTCTTTTGAGCCCGAACGCGTATGGAGACCAATACAGCGAGACCCGGGGGAGGCTCTATGAAGTCTCGGGCGGAATATTCCGTCCGGTGAAAGAGGTGACGTTCGGCCCGGACGCGCGCTGGTACACCATCACGATCACTCCCCACTGGGGTCCGGAGTCCCCGCCGTCTCCGGGAGAATTCCCAGACTGTATTATTGCGTTCACCCGGCAGGATCTCGCAGCGGCCGAATCCGTAGTCTACGGGTAGGTGAGTGTCCAGAACCGGGACTCGCTCATTGTCTCTGGCTCATTCAACCCGCCCCGGGTGACGAAGGCCTAACCGGTTGCGTCCACGCCCCTGTTCGCCCGGGATACAACATCCCGCCGGGAGAAGTAGCGCACCATCCTCCCGTCCTTCTTGCTCCGTACAGCCCCCTCCTGGATGAGCAGCGCCATATGCCATGTCACCGATGCACCGGCGATACCAAGCGCGGATGCGACTTCTTTCCGCGTTATTCCCGGGTCCTGTGCGAGGAGATCGAGGATCTGCTTCCGTGTCCCGTTGATGGGGTAGCTCTCTCCCTCACTGGCCGCCCTGCCGTTCGCGTAATATCGCAATTGCCCGTGGTCACGCTCAGCTACTATCTGCCCGGTCTCGCAGAGGGTTGCAAGGTGGTACCGGAGCGTTCCAATGTTAATCTCCAGCCTGCGGGAGAGCGTAGCATGGTTGATCCCGGGGTTCTCCTGGATGCAGAGGTACGCCGCACGGCGGGTATCATGATCAAGGGCATTCTTTCGGGAGATCCGCCTCTGGCCAAGAAACAGCCATACGGATATTGATATGAGGAACTGCACCAGGAGGAAGAGCAGGGGTGCGGTCATGAAGACGAAGTCGAGCAGGAGCAGTTTGAGCGGCGCGTTCCAGATGTATACCGGGGCCGGATCGTCGGGTATCGCCTCCGGAAACTCCCCCTCACTCAGTATGGTGCCGGCAGCGCTCCCCGGGGCGATTATAAACAGGAGGACGATAAGGAGCAGAGCGGTCCTCGTGAGAGGGAGTTGATGCCGCATTAAAAAGGTCAGGTGGCCGGGAGTATAAAAACGGTGCTATTCTGTTATTCTCCCATCGCATGTCTGTGCGTGTCTTCGGGTAGCCGGTCCCCTCAGCAGTCCGGGTCCGGTATCGACCGGCGCAGCGAACGTCCCTGATGGGCTGCGGCGAATCTCCCGGAGCAAAACGAATGGATCCGGCTCGACGTGTAGACGATCGTGACAGAAATCGTTTATAGGGGGACGTTGACTTCTCATGCGTAGATCCTGGCACAACACGGGGCCCACCCGGCCGGACGATGGTGAGAAGATGGATGAAAAACATACCAATACCAGAAAAACCCTGCTGAACCTGCTCATAGCGGTTGCCATCCTCGCCGTGGTGGTCTTCCTGCTCTTCCTTGTTCCTGCATTCGTCTCGACGACCATGCCGAACGACTCCTACCTGATCGAGATCACCGGTCTCTCCGGTCTTGCCGTGAACGGCACCGCCACGGTCATGATCCCGGTCCCGGCGAACGCGAAGGGCGAGCTGGTGATCTTCGAGTCGTCCAGCGTTCTCCAGCCCGCCGGGTGGCGGACGGCGATTCGAGAGACACAATACGGGAAGATGCTCGCGTTCACGACGACGGAAGACTACGCGCAGGATATCTCCATACCATCCGGCGAGTTCGAGACGAAAGAAGAACCCCGACTGCTCGTGCCGGTCCTCGCGACCCCTGAGAACGCGAGCGTCGCCGAGTTCACCCGGGGTTCGAGCGGAACCTACACCACGGTCGTCTTCCTCGACGGTTTTGTTCCACCGGAGAACGCCACATCGATCTCGTTCGACCTCAGGTACCAGGGAGGCGGGGGCATGAAACACCTGATCAAAGAGAACATCTGGACAGCGACGGTGAATACGGCCGTTTCGAGCACTGAGTCCGGCTTTGTCCCGGTGCCGGCCGGATACCATGTCACTGCCGGGGGGATCTATCTCTGATCTCTATCCCTCATTGCCCTTGTTTCTGCATCGGGATGCCTCTCAAAGGTTGATGAAGAGGGCGACGAAGAACCCGGATCTGCGAGGACCGTGGGCATGCCTCTTTGCAGCGGCACCCGTCACCACCATAACCTTTATAGTTAGGTCAGCCCAAACTAATGGGTATCAACCATGACGGCGAGACGTGAGCACCTGTTCGAAGTGTTTGATCGCCTGATCGCCATCAAAAACGAATGCTCCTCCGAGATCGTCTCCGAATGCGGGCTTGCCGACGTGACGGTGAAGCAGGTCGCCTACCTGAAAGTCATCGACGGGCACCGCGACGTGACGTTCAGCAGACTCGCCGAGATCACCCGGAACTCGAAACCCACCGTGACGGAGATGGTCGATCGGTTCGTCCGGATGGAGTGCGCCTACCGCCAGAAGTGCCCCGACGACGGGCGGGTCACCTACATCCGGCTGACCAGGAAGGGGCGGATGCTGGCAAACGCCGAGCGGGACGCGCTCCACCGGATGATCGAGAGGATGGTGCGGACGCTCGATGAGAACGAAGTGGATCTCCTGGTGGAGATCCTGAGAAAGGTCGGATGATTTTTTTTGCCGGCCACATTGTTAGGTAAATACGAACTAATTAAACCGGAGACATCATGAACTCACTACAACCAGAGACCAGCAGAGATTACATCGTCATACCGCTCTCCGAGACCGTGGTCTACCCCGAGACCCGGACGAAGCTCCAGGTCGAGACAGCTATCGGGGAGGCGCTGATCGCCGCCATGAAGAGCGAAGGGTCGGCGTACGCGGTCGGTCTGACCGCAAAGAGCGGGGCGGAGGATCCGGCCGACGCACTCTATTCGACCGGGAACCTCCTCATGATCGCGCACGTACAGCCTGCAGACGACGGCTACCTGATCTTTGCGCACGCAACCCGCCGGGTGAAGGCCGTAACGCTCTCGGAGAGGGACGGGCAGTACTATACCGTCTGCGAACCCCTCCCGGACGTACCCGACCTCGACGAGGATGCCCGGGGGGAGATGCTCAAGCGTGTCAGAGCAGCCGTCCACGAGATCAGCGGCAACTTCCAGGGCTCCGAGCAGTTCACGCGACCCGTCGACAGGATGGAGTCCGTCGACCAGATCATGGGCTTCGTCATGCCCTTCCTGCCGATCGGCGTTGCCGAGAAGCAGTCGCTCCTCGAGATCATCTCCGTCCGGGAGCGCTACACCGCGTTCCTCCGGATCCTGGTGAACCTGGACGAGAGCATCAACCTCCGGATCGAGGTGGCGAAGAAGGCCAACGAGAAGGTCGGGAAGGCGAACCGCGAAGCGATGCTCCGCGAGCAGCTCCGGGTGATCCAGGAGGAGCTCAACGGCTGCGAGGGCTCGTCCGGCGAGGAGAACTACCGGGAGCGGATCGAGCGCTCGACGATGCCCGAAGAGGTGCGCAAGAAGGCTCTTGCCGAACTGAAGAAACTCGAGACGGGCGGGAGCCAGCACCACGAGAGCCAGGGGATCCGGAACTACCTCGACCTCCTGCTCGATCTCCCCTGGACGGTCGAGAAGAAGAGCATCGATATCGAGGAGGCCCGCCGGGTGCT
>JAQVVW010000001.1 GCA_028698765.1 Methanoculleus sp.
GAGTTCCTCCCCCGTGCGCGGTGAAGTGATATGGACTTCCCGTGCGATGCTCTCACCGCCCCCCCGGGAGAGGACGGTCTCCGCTACCAGCGGGGACTGGAGTCCGGGCATCGCCTTGTAGATGGCTTCCAGTCCCGACCTGATGATCCGGCTTTTCATGATCCCGGTCACCTCTTCGATTGCCCGGTTCCAGATGATGACCTTTCCTTCACGGTCGAGCACGAACGTCGGATCGGGGAGAAAATCTATGATGCCCCGGAGGTTTGCCTGGTAATCCTCCATCTCGCGGCACTGCGCTTCGAGTGTCTCCTGACCCGCTTTTGCCTCCTCGAACGCCGCGATCATCTCCTCATGCGCCAGGTTCAGTTCTTCCTCGAACCGTTTTTGGTCTGTGACATCGATCATCGACGCAACGGAGCGCTCCGTCCCCGGGATGGTGCCGATCGTCAGGTGCATATCCTTCCGTCTGCCCTGTCGGTCGATCATCTGAAACTCGTAGGTTCCCGGCACCGAGTCGGGTTCCGTCCGCCGCTGCCGGTGGTAGCCCGCCAGCCGTTGCAGATCTTCGGGAGCGACGAAGGTTGTCCAGGAGATCTTCCCTTCCACTTCTTCCCGTGAGTAGCCGGAGAGGCGGGCGGCCTCGCTGTTCATGAGGGAGATCGTCATGTCGCCCTCGATGATGAGGGTGGCGGAACCGGTGTGCTCGAAGACGCTCTGGTACAGGTCTCTGGCCCGCTGCGTCTCCTCCTCAGCCCGTCTCCTCCGGACTGCCTGGAGGATCATGTTCCGGAGTTCGGCAAACTGGGCGGAGGGGTTGCCGCCTTTCTGGAGGTAGAAGTCCGCCCCGTTGTTGAGCGCCTCAATGATGATCTCCTCGCGGCCGCGGCCGGAGAAGATGATGAACGGTATAAAATGGCCCCTCTTGCGGACCTCCTTTAAGAGCGCGATGCCGTCCATCTCCGGCATCTCGTAGTCGGCAACGATGGCGTCGTATGGAGTTTTTGAGAGCATATCGAGAGCCTGTAGTGGCGTTGTCGTCGTCTCGACCTGCATCTCCCCGGACTGCGTCAGGTAGATCCGGTTCAGTTCGAGAAGCGCTGGTTCATCGTCGACCACAAGAATGCGATACATGCACCACCCCTTTATGAAGTGAAGGATGATATAATTTTTAAGCATTGTGATTCGGCATTGATGCTGATATTCCCGGAAAAGAAAAGGAAATTTTATCGATCTCCGGCCGATGCCATGTATCCGGGGATCTCTACATTCGCCGAATGCGGCACCGGCACCCCGGAGATCGGTATCAAGCCCCGTATCCTCATCCGGCGATGGCACGGCTGTCTCGAACTCTATGGCCGACGAAGATCCGGAAGAGATTGTTGCGGATCTCGGGGCGCTGGCGGAGCACCCTGTCTCTGAAATCACCATCGACAAGTTCCTCCGCAACCGATCGCGGACGGCACGCGAAGGTGGGAGGCAGGCGAGGTTCGTCTGCCGTCCATCATCCGTAGTTCTCCTGGAAATGTCTGCGGCGCGCCGCTCGGGAGTACGAGAGGGCTATCGGCGCTATCTACGACGGGATCGGAACATGAACAGAGATCCCGTCGCAGACTTCCTGACAATCTCCCATAAGCGCGGGCACGGATGCCACCGGCGACCAGCTCATCCGGGAAAAGGCCGGGAATAAACGGGCCGACGGTGGGGCACGGCCCGTCATTCGATGTAGGAGAGGACTTTGCGCTTCATCGGACCCTTGCTCGCAATGGTGCTGTAGGCCCATCGGGCAACCCTGCCGAGGAGATCCTCCTGGCTCACCTCTAAAAAGAGGGTGAGGGAGGGGTTGAACTTGGACTTGAAGAGGTTCAGGTTCTCGTTGTTCGCCCCGACGTTCTCCATGTGGCGGTATCCCGCCTCCTTTGCTTGCTGGAGAAGCAGCCACTGCAGGAACTCGTTGCCGGGCATCGCGGTCATCTTCGGTGCTCCCATCCAGAGGGTGAAGGCCTTGTACTCCTGGGTTGCCTGCACGCCTGTTACGGCGTCTTCGTCGTCGTAGAGGTAGTAGAGCCCGAGTTCGCCGGGATATGCCCGGAAGAGTTCCTCGAAGTAGGCGCAGCTGATCATCGGTATGTTCATCTCGGGGTCGCTGAACCGCTCCGCGACCGTGGAGTAGAAGATCGATATGTCGGTGCTCTTCTCGATGCGGTAGCCGTTCTTCTCGACCTTTCGCAGTTTTGTCCGGAGGTTGGAGGAGAAACTGTTCCAGATCTCTTCGAGCGGCGGATCGAGGGCGATCAGGTAGGTGAAATGGAGCCGGGTCTGGTACCCATCCCTGAGAAACCGTCGGACATCGATGAAACCCGGTACCTGGGTTATGGAGAGGTAGTTCGGGGCCAGGGCCGAAAACTCGTTCTCCAGGTCGTCACCGACCAGTTTGAGCAGCGATTCTTTCTTGCTCTGCTTGGCGGTGTCGTAACGGCTGCCCATGACGAACCCGAGGTACGGCACCACCGACTGGAGCGGTGGCGGGGAGAGGAGGATGTTGATCCCGTGTGACTGTTTTTGGAAGAGCGGCATGACGGCGATCAGCTCATTGCCCTTGAAGACCCCGTAGGGGAGAAATCGAAAGCCGGTATGCTTCTGTGTTATCTTCATGAAGTCCCACTTGTGGACGAGGCGGCCGGCGGCACTTTCGTCTATGAATGTGTCCCAGGCGTTCCCATCATCGATAAGCCCTATCGTCATGCTCTCACTCCCTGCTCCGGTTCGCCTGCAGGGTCGTGCGGACTATCCCTCCCCAACGATATATACGTTTCCCGGGATGGGGGTGGCCCGCGGTGGATACCGGGTTTCCCCACGTGACCGGCGGGAGAGATCCCGGGCCGGGAGGCGATTTCACGGAATCACAACGTTCAAATTGCCGGGGATACCACATGAATTGCGTATTCAACTGCGGAAGCGAACGTTTGCCTCTCCACAGCGAGGATGAGTGACAAAGATGCTCACGGATCGGGAACGGGGACGCTATCGGCGGCAGATTGCGCTCTTTGGCGTTGAGGCGCAGGAACGGCTTGCGCGAGCCCGTGTCGGCATCGTCGGAGCCGGCGGACTCGGGTGCCCGGCTGCTCTCTACCTTGCCGCTACCGGTATCGGGGAGATCCGGCTGGTCGACGGGGATGTCATGGACCTGACCAACCTGAACCGCCGGGTGCTCCATGCCGACCGGGACATCGGGCTCATCCAGGCAAACGAGGTGATCAAGTATATCACCGGCACCGGCGATCTCCTCACGGACCGGCGTCTCGTCCGGGACGGGTGGGCCGCCGCGATGACGACCCTGCCGGTCGAGCGGCAGGAAGACTGCAGTGTGTGCGGGATCGATCGGTGTTGAGGCGAGGAGGAGAGATGCAGGTTCGGGTCAGGGCTTTTGCCCGGTTGCGGGAGGCTATCGGGGGCGATCTCATGCTGGAGGTTCCCGCCGGAGCGACGATGCCCATGCTGCTTGCAGCGGTCGGGGAGACCTCGGAGCAGGCAGAGGAAGCGCTCTTTGAGGAGAGCGGCGAACTCCGGGGATACGTGATACTGATGCACAACGGTAAGCGCGTGCGGCATGCGGAGACGGGGACGCTCACGCTCGCCGACGGGGACGAGGTCGCGCTCTTCCCGCCGGTGGCAGGCGGATGACGGAGGAGACTGGAATGATCAGCGTGACGCGAGACGATTTTGATGTGAATGAGGTGATTGGCCGGGTGAGAAGGCCCGATATGGGGGCTCTCGTCACCTTTCTCGGCGTTGTCCGGGACGACGGCGGAATCGACGTGATGGAACTCGAGGCCTACGAGGAGGTCGCGGTGAGGGAGATGGAGGCGATCCGCGACGAAGCATTTGTAAATTATCCCATAGCGGCCGTCGAGATCATTCACCGGATAGGCAGGCTCCGGGTCGGGGAGAACATCCTCCTCATCGTCGTCGGTGCCGGCCACCGGAAAGAGGCATTTGACGCCTGCGAGTACATCCTTGAGCGGATCAAGCAGAGCGTGCCGATCTGGAAGAAGGAGATCGGAGAGAGGGGCGAGCGCTGGGTGCCGGGCGAGTCGCACGGGGGCGACGCGTGATCCGGCTGCAGTCGTGCCGGAAGGCCTACGCGAAGGAGACCCAGCGGACGGTCCCCCCCGAAGAGACGCTCCGGCTGGCCCGTGCGAAACTCCCGGCGGCGGGGATCACCCGCGTCGCCGACATCACGAACCTCGACCGGATCGGGATACCGGTCTTCTCGAGCATCCGGCCGACCGCCGGGGCAGGAGCAATATCGGTCTACAACGGGAAAGGCGCCACCCCCATCGAGGCGGAGGTCTCCGCCGTGATGGAGGGGATCGAGCGCTACTCGGGCGAGATGGACGGCCGGGAGGCGGTCGTCGGGCGGTACAGCGAGGTCTCGGCCGGGAGAGCCGCCATCGACCCCGCTGACCTGATCCTCCCCGAGCGGGTCCCGGCCGATATAACTGTCCCCTGGGTCGAGGGCTACGATATCGTCGGGGAGGAGGAGGTGCTCGTCCCCGCTCACGCGGTCTACCACCCCCTCCCGGTGACCTGCGGACGCCTCTTCCGGACCAACACCAACGGGCTTGCGTCCGGGAACACCATTGAGGAGGCGACCTTCCACGCCCTGATGGAGGTGGTCGAGCGCGACGCCTGGTCGCTCGTGGAGGTGACCCGGAACACCGGCCCCCGGATCGAGGGGATCGAGGACGGGCTCGCCGCCGACCTGCTCGGGAAGTTCGCGGCCGCCGGCGTCGAGGTGACGCTCAAGGACATCACGAGCGATATCGGGATCCCCACGGTGGCCGCGGTCGCCGACGACGTGGTCCTCAGGGACCCGACGCTTCTCACGATCGGGATGGGGTCGCACACCTCGGCCTCCATCGCGGTTCTGCGGGCGCTCACGGAGGTCGCCCAGAGCAGGCTGACCCAGATCCACGGCGCGAGAGAGGATACCGATACGGCGGACGTCAGAAAGAGGATCGGGTACGAGCGGACGAAGCGGCTGAACCGGCACTGGTTCGCGGAGAGCGAGACTGTCCGGTTCCCGGAGATGCCGTCGTTCGACAGCGATGACTTCCTCACCGACATTCACCACGTCGTCGACCGGCTCGGTGCAGCCGGGCTCTCCCGGGTGGTCGTGGTCGACCTCACCCGGCAGGAGATCGGCATTCCGGTCGTCCGGGTGATCGTGCCGGGGCTCGAGATGTACGCGATGGACCAGGACCGGATGGGGAGGAGGTGCCGTGATGCACGAAGTCGTCGTCTTCCTCGGTCCCAGTTGTGACCATGCGGCCGCACGGGAGGTCCTCGACGCCGATTACCGCCCGCCGGCAAAACGGGGCGACATCCTGGAGGCCGCACGTGCCGGGGCCCGGATCATCGGGCTCATCGACGGCGTCTTCTTCCAGGACTGCGCCGTAGCCCACCGGGAGATCCTCGCCGCCCTCCGTGCCGGGGTGCGGGTCGTCGGTTCTTCGAGCATGGGAGCGCTCCGGGCCGCGGAGCTCGACAGCCTCGGGATGGAAGGGGTCGGGGAGATATACCGGGCCTACCGTGAGGGGAGGCTCGTCGCCGACGACGAGGTGGCGCTCCTCTTTGATCCCGAGACGTTCGTGCCGCTCTCCGAACCGCTCGTGAACATCCGGGCGACCCTGCAGGAGGCGCTCGCGTCCGGGACGATCGGCGCCGACGCGGCCGGGGCGCTCCTTGAGGCCGCCCGGGGGCTCTACTTCCCCGACCGGACCTACGACGCGGTCGTCGAGGCGGCGGAAGGGAAGGCTGACCCGGACGACCTCGCCCGGTTCGCGGCATTTGCCGGGGAGCATGCCGTCGACCAAAAACGCGAGGACGCGCTGCTCGCGCTCCGGTACATCAGGGATCTGGCCGAAGGCATCCTGTGAGCAAAGGTCCGGTGCCCTTTCCACGTTTTTCCGACTCGCTGATTACCCCGGGCCGCGACTGTCGGCGAGGTAGCTGAGCGGGCCATCTCCCGGAGCAAGGCGAATCCCGGGCCGGTGAGCCCGGACGGCGTACGAGACGCCGTATCGTAACGTTAATATGTGTAAAAAATAATTAACACCTGTTGACATTATCTTTCAGCACCCTCCCCGAACTGGCACGGCTGCTCTCCCTGCTCGGGAACGAGCAGCGGCTTGCCGTACTCGGGTCGATCGCGGCCGAAGCGAAGTATGCCCGCGAGATAGCCGAAGAGCTCGGCATTTCGCGCCCGCTGGCTGCCATCTACCTGCGACAGCTCGAGAAGCTCGGTCTTGCGGAAGGGAACAGCAGGACGTCGGACGAGCCGCCGTACCTCCGGAGGTACTACCGGGCGGTGCCGTTTGAGGTGGTGCTGAATCTGGATCTGATTATGTCATTAGAGAGGTCGAAGGATGAGACAGGATAGGTGGAAACTCTACCTGAAGGTGCTCTGGGGCGCCGTCATCGCACTGCTCGTGATCAGCAGCCTTATCGCCGGCTTGCTTGGCGGTTCGAACTCTTTGAACGCCGTGCTTGCCGGTTCCGTCTACGTTATCATTAATCTTGGTGTTCTGACGCTGCTCTTCATCATCGTTGTAAGGCTCAAGGAGTGGATCGAAGACCAGATAGCGAGTGCGGCGGGACAGAAGAGCGGTGCGGCCGGCGGGGAACTCCAGATGCTGCGGCAGTCGCTGGAGCGGATCGAGGCGAAGGTGGACCGGATCGAGAAAGTCCTGAGCGAAATCTCCGAGTAACCGCATCCCCTGGAGGCGGCGGCTGTAAAAAAGGGTTGTGTGGGTTGATGGACGTGCGGTAGAGACGCTGAAAGGGACATAGACGGTAGAGGCTCGGGCGCAGGCAGGGTCTCCATTATGCGATGCCTGGCCATGTAATGGTATGAATAATATACATAATAATTTTACTATTTGTGATATTCCTACCTGGGCTGTGATATTACTGCCCCAGTTCCAGGGTGAACTGTCCGGCAAGCCACGCGATGCGGTCGCGGCGGGCCGTTTCGTTCAGATAGTGGCCCGCGTCGTACCACTTCTGCGACTTCGGGCCGCTTGCCCGTTCGAAGAACTCCCGGGACTGCTCCTCCGTGAAGACCTCGTCGTGAAGAGCGGACTGGAAGAGGAGCGGGGTGGGGGCGGCCCGGCCGACCCACACGGCGGGGTCGAGCTCCGCGAGCGTCCGGCGGTAATGCGCGAGCCGTTCGCCCTTTAGATCGGGCAGGTTCACGGCGGCGACGTCGGCAAACCTTCCGGTGCCCGCCATCAGGACGGCGGCGCGAAGACGCCGATCGACACCGGCGAGCACCGCTCCGATGAGCGCCCCGAAACTGTGGCCCACGAACCCGATTCGGTCCGGGTCGACGTCCTTCCGCGCAAGAAGGAGGTCGAGTCCCCGGCGAAGGTCGATCACCGTCCGGATATGCTCCGGCACGGCTTCCTCGGGGTCCGTGACCGCCCGGCCCCAGGCCGCCGCCGTGCTGTCCGCCCAGGGGGCGTCGACGAGCAGGGAGACCGCGCCCATCCCGGCAAGGGCCACGGCCTCGGCGAGGAACGTGGCGCGGGAGCCGGGCCCCGGGTGGAGGAAGAGGACGGCAGCGGAGCGCTGTGACCGGCCAACTTCTACCGGGGTCACCAGGTAGGCCCGGACCCCCCGACCCGGGGCGGTCCGGTAGGTCAGGTCGCTGACCGAGACGCCGGTACCGGCAATCTCGATCGCGGGCGGTTCTCCTGCGTCGTAGTCGAAGAGCGCGCGTGCGTTATCGGCAGTTCGTTTCATACTACACCTTCTGCCATCCCCCTCGACCCAACAAGTGATAAACCCGGCGCCTGCAGGGGGAAAGTGATTGCGCCCCTCCATATCGAGTTCCAAATGGAAGGTTTTTCTACCCGGGAGCCCCTTCCTTCAAGAGGTGATTTGATGGCGATTGACTGGTACGAAGAGTTTGTTGACCTGAACCACACCCCCGGCCCGGACGAACTCGTAGTCCTCTACTACTTCGAGCCTGCGGAGGGGATCAGTAGAGAGGAGGCGGTCGGGAGGATCGCGTCAGAGAGTTCGACCGGAACCTGGACGACGCTCTTCACCCTACCGCCCCGGATGCGGGATCTCCAGGCGAAGGCGTTCGAGATCGAGGGAAACTACGTCAAGATAGCCTACCCCCTCGCCCTCTGGGAGGAGGGGAACGCGGCCCAACTCCTGAGCGGGATTGCCGGGAACGTCTTCGGGATGAAGGCGCTCGACCGTCTCCGGTTGATCGACGCTTCGCTCCCACCCGGGTACCTCCGGCACTTCAAAGGGCCGCACTTCGGGATGGAGGGGATCCGGGATATGATGAAGGTCCGCGGCCGGCCGCTCACGGGCGCGGTCCCGAAGCCGAAGGTGGGCTTCACCGCAGAAGAGCACGCAGAGGTCGGCTACGAGACCTGGATGGGGGGGTTCGACTTCGTCAAGGACGACGAGAACCTGACGTCTCAGTCGTTCAACCGGTTCGACGACCGTGTCCGGGCGATGGCGAAGATGCGGGACAGGGCCGAGCAGGAGACCGGCGACGTGAAGTCCGCGTTCATCAACATCACGGCCGAGACGGAGGTCATGAAACAGCGGGCGAAGATGCTCGCGGACTACGGCTGGAACTACGCGATGATCGACGTCGTGGTCGCCGGGACGGCGGCCGTCGCGACCCTCCGGGACTACTGCTCCGACCTCGGGCTCGCGATCCACGCCCACCGGGCGATGCACGCTGCCTTCGACCGGGACGAGAGGCACGGGATCACGATGCAGTTCCTGGCGAAGATGATGCGCCTTGTCGGTGTTTCGCAGATCCATACCGGGACCGCTGTGGGGAAGCTGGTCGGCACCCGGGCGGAGGCCACGGTGCTTGCGGACGTGCTCCGCGAGAAGCATACGAACGCCGTCGACCATATGGCCCTCGACCAGGACTGGGGCAGTATCAGGAGCGCCTTCCCGGTCTCTTCAGGCGGGCTCCACCCCGGGCTCGTGCCGGACGTGCTTGATATCTACGGCACCGAACTCGTCCTCCTCGTCAGCGGCGGCATCCATGGTCACCCGAAGGGCACCCGGGCGGGCGCGGAGGCCACCATGCAGGCGATCGAGGCCTGGAAGGACGGCGAGACGCTCGACGAGAAGGCGAAGACGGCCACGGCACTCCGGGAGGCGCTTGAGAAGTGGGGATATTATAAGCCGAAGTAGGGGGGTTTGGAGTTTCTTCCCCACTGAAAGACCTGAAATCTTCTCAAACTCCAGACGTTCTGTCTACTCGCACCCCACCCCACCCCACCCCGCCCGGCCTCTGGCCTCCTCCCCCGCCCCTTAGGGGCGGGGGCAGTGCGTGGCGATACTCAGGGTAATCGGTCGATGCCCCTCTGTGATCGGGACAAGACTAACCTATAGAGTTCTGATCGTTTTCGCATTAAAAACTGGATTAATTAGGAAACATAGTTCTATTCATCTACAGTCCCGGGCACGGATTCCGGTTGGGTATCGCCATTGGGGGAGGGGCAGACGGGGAGGGGGTGAGCCCCCTCCCCTGTCTCTAACCCGTCTTTATACGGTTCCCCTCAAGCCCTCACCGGCCCGCGCCGCTCCGGGCACCCTTCCAGGGCCGTCGTGTCCCCGCCGTATACCTTCCCCGCCACCCTCTCAAGCCCCTCGCGGAATTCGTCGATGTAGCCCTGCATCGAGAGGCTGCCCTCCGGGAACGGGCAGTCGATATCGTAGAGCCGTTCGATCATCGGATCGGAGGGGAGCAGGGTGACATCGATCCCGGTCGCTTCCGACGCCTCGACCATCGCCTTCCGGAACGGCCCGATGCAGTAGGCGAGCCGGTGGCGGTAGGTCTCCCGGGTCTTCTCGAGGTAGCCCTTCAGCCGGTAGACCTCGATCCGGTGGAAGTCCCGCCTGATTCGCTCGTCCGTGGTCTTGCCGAGCATGTAGTGGTAGTTCCGGTAGGGGTACATGCACTCGAGTTCCGCAGGGACCGTCCCGCAGGTGCCGAAGATGACGATATGGTAGTCCGCCGGGGCAAGGACGCCGTCGATTATCCGTCGGAAGAGTTTGTGGCTCGGGCTCTGACTGTAGGGTTTCCGCACGGCGCAGGGGAGGAAGAGGGCGATCTCTTTCGGAAGAACGACGTACTCGTCGATGATGAACCGGTAGGCGTCCTCGAACTCCTTCCGGTAGAACGGCGGGTCGAATATCTCGATCGGGTTCCCGTGCCGGTCCTGCACGACCTCGACGACCCGCCGGGGGGCGCCCCCTCCCCGCACTATCCGATCCTCCCGCATGAAAAAATGTTCCCCATCGTGGATAGAGCGTTGGACCTGGAATTGCAAAAACCTCTCCCCTTCAAGGGTTGGTGCCAGGATTGCCCCGGGTGCAAAACACTCGAATCGCTCCCGGGAGCGCACCGGCAGAACTGGTGGAGAACCGCATCATGAAGGCTCTCCTGACGCCCCTTTCGCCCACGAGAGCGGGGTGCAGCCAAAAGCCGGGTTAAAGAGAAAAGTATAACTGTCCGTATTCCCAACTAAATTTAGTTCGTCAAATTACGAACTAAACCTGCAACCGGTCCCGGGGCCGGAACTCTCAACAAAACAGGAGATGAAAATTATGGATTCCAAAGACTTCCAGAAGATTATCACAAACGCCATCGACAGCGAAGTAGAGTCGTATACCTTCTACAAGTCGGTCGCTGACAGGGTGAAGGATGCAAACCTGAGGACGATCTTCCTCGACCTCGCTGAGGAAGAGAAGGGGCACCGGGAGTACCTTCAGGCCCTGCTGCTCCGCGACGCAAAACAGATGCACTTTGTCGCGGCCAAAGACTACAAGGTCACCAACTCTCTCGATGAACCCACGCTCTCGGTCGATATGAAGCCGCTCGACGGTCTGGTCCTCGCCATCAAGAAAGAACTCCAGGCCGCCCAGATGTACACGCAGCTTGCCGCCGCCTCCGCGGATGCGGAGCAGAAGATGGTCTTCGTCCAGCTTGCAAACATGGAGATGGGACACAAGGCACGGCTCGAAGATATCTACACGAATATGGCATACCCCGAGGCGTGGTAATCTCTACCGCCTCACAACACTCTTTTACGAATTTCTCTACAGGGCTGGTTCGTTCCCCGTTGCGGCCGAACGGGGCCTGCCCTACCTCTCTTCCCGGACGGCCCCGGAACCTCCTGGCAGTATTTAAGTGTTTGGATCGCAAATGCCTATGAACTCAGAAGATCAAGTTATCAGGACAGGAGAATGAAGAAGATCACCATCAAGGGGGCGCGGGAGCACAACCTCAACAACATCACTGTCGAACTCCCGCGCGACCGGCTCATCGTCCTCACCGGCGTCTCCGGATCGGGGAAATCCACGCTTGCCTTCGACACCATCTATGCCGAGGGGCAGCGGCGTTACGTGGAGTCGCTCTCCGCCTACGCGCGGCAGTTCCTCGGGCTGATGAAGAAGCCGGATGTCGACAGCATCGACGGCCTCTCGCCTGCCATCTCCATCGAGCAGAAGACGACGTCCAAAAACCCCCGGAGCACCGTCGGCACGGTCACCGAGATCTACGACTACCTGCGGCTCCTCTTCGCCCGGGTAGGGACGCCGTTCTGCCCGGAGCATCATATCCCCATCCAGGCTCAGTCACCGGAGAAGATCGCCGATCGGATCGGCTCCACGCTGACCGGGACGGTCACCATCCTCGCCCCGGTCGTGCGGCAGAAGAAGGGGACCTACCAGCAGGTCTTCAAGGACCTCGACCGGGAGGGTTACACCCGGGTCCGGGTCAACGGCGAGATCCACCGGACCGACGAGGAGATCGTCCTCGAACGCTACCGGAAGCACGATATCGACGTGGTCGTCGACCGATTGAGCGTCGACGACCGCTCAAGGCTCGTCGAGGCGATCGAGAACGCTCTTAAGAAATCAGAAGGGCTTGTCATCGCCGTCGACGAGTCCGGCCGCGAAGAGACCTGCTCGTCGCTCATGGCCTGTCCTGTCTGCGGGATTGCGTTCGAGGAGCTCCAGCCCCGGATGTTCTCCTTCAACAGCCCGTTCGGCGCCTGCGAGGAGTGCAACGGCCTCGGGATCAGGATGGAGTTCGACCCCGACCTGATCATCCCGGACAAGAGCAAATCCATCGCCGACGGCGCCGTCATGCTCTACCGGAACTTCCTTGACGGCTACCGGAGCCAGTATCTCGGCGCCGTCGCAAAACACTTCGGATTCTCGGTCTTGACCCCGATCAAAGACCTCACCGAAGCGCAATACAAGGCCCTGATGTTCGGTTCATCGGAGCACCTCCGCCTCTCGATGAGGACGAAGAACGGGGATTCGTGGTCGCACTCCGGGGCGTGGGAAGGGCTCGCCCCGCAGGCCGAGCGGCTCTACCACCAGACCCAGTCGGAGTACCGCCGCCGCGACCTCGAGAAGTTCATGCGGATCCTCCCCTGCCCGAAGTGTGGAGGGAAGAGGCTCAAAGAGAAGGTGCTCGCCGTGAAGGTTGCCGGGAAATCCATCGTCGAGGTCACTGACCTCTCCGTCACCGGAGCGCTCGCGTTCTTCCGGACCCTGGAACTCACCGAGAGCGAGCGCGAGATCGCAAAACAGGTCTTAAAGGAGATCGTCGCCCGGCTCGCGTTCTTAGAGCAGGTCGGCGTCGGCTACCTGACCCTCTCGCGGAGCGCCGGGAGCCTCTCGGGTGGAGAAGCCCAGCGGATACGCCTCGCGACGCAGATCGGGTCGAACCTCACCGGGGTTCTCTACGTCCTCGACGAACCCTCCATCGGGCTGCACCAGCGGGACAATAGAAAGCTCCTCGAGACCCTGCAGCACCTCCGCGACCTCGGCAACACCCTCGTCGTGGTCGAGCACGACGAGGAGACGATCCGGAGCGCCGACTGGGTCGTGGACATGGGCCCCGGGGCCGGGCTCCACGGCGGCGATATTGTTGCGGAAGGAACACCCGAAGCCATCGCCGCGAACCAGGCGTCGCTCACGGGGCGCTATCTTTCCGGCGATCTCAGGATAGACGTGCCCGCCGCCCGCCGACAGAGCGACCGGTTCATCCGCCTTCTAGGCTGCCGGGAGAACAACCTCAAGAGCATCGACGTGGAGATCCCCATCGGCGTCCTGACGGTCGTCACCGGGGTTTCGGGTTCGGGGAAGTCCACGCTCATCTACGAGACCCTCTACCGGGCGCTGATGCAGAAACTTCACGACTCACGGGAGTGCCCGGGGGAGCACGACAGCCTCACGTTCGACGACGAGATCGACAAGGTGATCGTCATCGACCAGAGCCCCATCGGTCGAACACCGCGCTCGAACCCGGCGACCTACACCAAGGTCTTCGACGAGATCCGGAAGGTCTTTGCCGAGACGAAGGAGGCGAAGGTGCGGGGCTACAAGCCCGGCCGGTTCTCGTTCAACGTCAAAGGCGGGCGGTGCGAAGCCTGCCAGGGCGAAGGGCTCATCAAGATCGAGATGAACTTCCTCCCGGACGTTTACGTCGAGTGCGAGGAGTGCAAGGGGGCACGCTACAACCGCGAGACCCTCGAGGTGAAATACCGGGGCCGCTCGATAGCGGACGTCCTCGATATGAGCGTCGAGGAGGCGATCGACCACTTTGAGCACTTCCCGTCCATCAAGAACAGACTCGAGACGCTCTCAAGGGTCGGGCTCGGCTACATCAAACTCGGCCAGAGTTCTACCACCCTCTCGGGCGGCGAGGCGCAACGGATCAAACTGACCCGCGAACTCGCAAAAAGGGCTACGGGGAAGACGATCTACCTCCTCGACGAACCGACGACCGGGCTGCACTTCCACGACGTGAAGAACCTGATCGCCGTCCTCGACGACCTGGTGGCCCGGGGGAACACGATGGTGGTGATCGAGCACAACCTGGACGTGATCAAGTCCGCCGACCACATCATCGACCTCGGCCCCGAGGGCGGAGACGCCGGCGGCGAGGTCGTCGCGACGGGAACTCCCGAGGAGGTCGCTCTGGTCGAAGGGAGCCACACGGGTGCGTTCTTAAAGGAGATCCTCAAGAAGCCATGATCGATACCCAGAGTCTTCCAACCGAGCCCGGGTGCTACCTCTTCTCCGACAGTGAGGGCACCATCATCTACGTCGGGAAGGCGAAGAACCTCAAGAAGCGCGTATCGAGTTACTTCTCGCGGCACGACCTCGACCGGAAGACCGAAAGACTCGTCGCCGCGATCGCCGGCCTCGACTTCATCGTCACCGACACCGAGGTCGAGGCGTTCATCCTCGAGAACACCCTGATCAAGAAGCACCAGCCGAAGTACAACATCGACTTGAAGGACGCGAAGCGGTATGCCTACATCCACGTCACCGACGAACCCTACCCCCGGATCCACACCGCCCGCCAGCCCGACGGGAACGGCCGGTACTACGGGCCGTTCGTCTCCGGCCGGGAGCGCGAGGACCTGCTGCGACTCTTAAAATCGCTCTTTGGGCTCCGGTCATGCCGGCGTCTCCCCCGGCGTCCGTGTCTCCGTGCCCACATCGGTTCGTGCAGCGCCCCCTGCACGGGAGCAATCGGCGAGGACGACTACCGGGAGCGGGCCAGAAGGGCGGAGGCGGTGCTGAAAGGAGATATCGCCGGGCTCATCCGGACGCTCCGCGAGGAGATGGCAGCCTCGGCGGAGCGGCAGGAGTTCGAGCGGGCGATGGAACTCCGCGACCAGATCGCGGCACTCGAGGGGTTGCGTGAACGCCAGCACGTCGACCGGCAGAAGACCTACAATGAAGACATCGTCAACTATATCGCAAGCGAAGGAACCGTCTTTCTGATGCTCTTCAACGTCGACCGGGGAACGCTCTCGGGGAAGCGCGAGTACACCTTCGACGAGACGGAGGGGTTTCTGGAGGAGTTTCTCGCCCGCTACTACGCGGGGAACGAACCTCCTGAAGAGGTGATCCTCCCGGAGCCGGTCGACGATGCCGTCGCCGGCTACCTCTCCCACCTCCGGGGCGGCAAGGTCAGGGTGGTCGTGCCGCAGCGAGGCGAGAAGAAGAATCTGCTCGACCTGGTCCGGAAGAACGTGGAGATCGCGTTCTTCGGCGACCGGATCAAACTGGACGAACTCAAACGCCGCCTGCACCTCCCCGACCTCCCCGTCGCAATCGAGTGCTTCGACATCTCCCATCTCTCCGGGACGGCGATGGTGGGCTCGATGGTCCGGTTCCTCTGGGGGAAGCCCGACAAGCGGAACTACCGGCGGTTCCGGATACGGACGGTCGAGGGCGTCGACGACTTCGCGGCCATCGCCGAGGTTGTCCGCCGGCGCTACTCGCGGCTCCAGAAGGAGGGCGGCGAGTTCCCCGACCTTATCCTCATCGACGGCGGGAAAGGGCAGCTTGCGGCAGCAACCGCGGTGCTGAGAGACCTCGGCGTCAGAGTCCCGATCGCGGCGATCGCGAAGCGCGAGGAGGAGGTGTTCGTGCCGGGCTTCTCCCACCCCCTGCCGCTTGAGCGGCACGAGAAGGCGTCGCTCTTTCTCCAGGAGATCCGCGACGAGGCGCACCGGTTCGCGATCGCGTATCACAGAATCCTCAGGAAGAAGACGGTGACACCATGACGGATTTTCACCTTAAAGCGGACTTCAAGCCAACCGGATCGCAGCCCGACGCGATCCGGAAACTCACCGGCGGACTCGACCGCGGCGAGCAATTCCAGACTCTCCTCGGGGTCACGGGCTCAGGGAAAACGTTCACGATAGCAAACGTCGTCGAGGAGGCCCAGAAACCCACCCTCGTCATCGCCCACAACAAAACGCTTGCCGCCCAGCTCTACAACGAGTTCAGATCCTTCTTCCCCGAGAACCGGGTGGAGTACTTCGTCTCCTACTACGACTACTACCAGCCCGAGTCCTATATCGCGAAGCGCGACCTCTACATCGAGAAGGACGCCCAGATCAACCCCAAGATCGAGCAGATGCGCCTCGCGGCAACCGCATCGCTCCTCTCCCGCCCCGACACCCTCATCGTCGCCTCGGTCTCCTGCATCTACGGTCTCGGGAACCCCGCGAACTTCCAGGGGATGGGGTTCGAGGTGAAAGTCCGGGACAGGATGCGGCGGGACGACATCATACGGCGGCTCATCGATATCCAGTTCGAGCGTAACGAGATGGAACTCATGCCGGGCCGGTTCCGGGTGAAGGGCGACACCATCGATATCGTTCCCGGCTACTTCAACAACATCATCCGTATCGAGCTCTTCGGGGACGAGGTAGACCGGATCAGCGAGATCGACAAGACCTCGGGGGAGCGGCTGGAGGCGATGGACTACTTCTTCGTCTACCCGGCGAGGCACTTCGTCGCCCCGGAGGAGGAGAAGGAGCGGGCGATAACCTCAATCGAGCGGGAGCTCGAGGAGTGGCTCCCGAACCTCGGGATGATCGAGGCGCACCGCCTCCGCCAGCGGACGCTCTACGATATCGACATGATCCGCGAGACCGGGACCTGTAAGGGGATCGAGAATTACTCCCGCCACTTCGACGGGCGGAAGGCCGGGGAGAAGCCCTACTGTCTGCTGGACTACTTCCCGGAAGATTTCCTGATGGTGATCGACGAGAGCCACCAGACCCTGCCCCAGGTCCGCGGGATGTACCGCGGCGACTATTCGCGGAAGAAGTCGCTTGTGGACTACGGGTTCCGGCTCCCGTCGGCGTTCGACAACCGGCCGCTGAAGTTCGACGAGTTCTCGGGCTACATGAGAAGCGCTATCTTCGTCTCGGCGACCCCGGGAGACTACGAACTGAAACGATCGAGCGTCGCGGAGCAGATCATCCGGCCGACGGGGCTCGTCGATCCTGCGGTCGAGATCCGGCCGATCGAGGGGCAGATCCCGAACGTGATGGCGGAGATCCGGGCCACGATCGATCGCGGCGACCGTATACTGCTGACGACCCTCACGAAACGGCTCGCCGAGGAGCTCTCGGAGTATCTCGCCGAGCATGGGATCAAGACCCGCTACCTCCACTCGGAGATCGATACCATCGAGCGGACGGAGATCATCCGGCAGCTCCGTCTCGGGAAGTACGACGTCCTCGTCGGGATCAACCTCCTGCGGGAGGGGCTCGACATCCCCGAGGTCGGGCTCGTCGGTATCCTCGACGCCGACAAGGAGGGGTTCCTCCGCGACGCAAGAAGCCTCGTCCAGACGATCGGGCGGGCCGCCCGGAACGTGAACGCGAAGGTGGTGCTCTACGCCGACACCATGACCGACTCGATCAAGAAGGCGATGGCCGAGACGGAGCGGCGGCGGGCGATGCAGCTTGCGTACAACGCACAGCACGGCATCACGCCGCAGACGATCGTAAAACCGATCCGCGAGAAAGAGATCGATATCACCGATATCAAGCACGTCCCGAAGTCCGAGATCCCGAACCTGATCATCGAACTCGAGGCCGATATGCGGGAAGCGGCGGAACGCCTGGAGTTCGAGCGGGCGATTGCGCTGCGGGATACGATCAAGAAGCTGCAGGAAGGGAAGGGACGGTAGAAAGGCTAAGGCTCCGAATTGCCGTTGAGTATGGGCCCGGAAGAGACCACGACGGGAAAGGTAGTAACCTCCCCTGTTTTGGCGATGAAACTGTTGAGGCGAGGGAAAGCCCGGTACAGTGGACCGTGGAAATATCGCCATTGGGGGAGGGGCTGACGGGGAGGGGGGCTGGCCCC
>JAQVVW010000168.1 GCA_028698765.1 Methanoculleus sp.
TACGCTATCGGGCATCGCGGTCCTCCCGGATCAGGTCTGCAGAAGGAGGGCCTTCGCCCAGGGGGCGATGGGCTTCCCGTGCCCGTGCCAGGAGCTGGGCCTTGCGCCTTCTTTGTACCGACTGCTCGATGAAGAGATGGCCGATACGATGGATATGCGGATGAGCGTCGGACGGAATGTTTGGTGGCGGAGGCGAGCGGTTCTGCTCCACGAGGGGAGATGCCCGGGTCTTTGAACCCGGCGAGGATCACCTTCTCTGCCAGGGGGTAGGCGCCGCTTATCCCTTGCGAAGGGGGCCTTCTCGCTCATGCTGCCGTCGAGCCCTGCAGGGGCGATCCGGTGCAGGCGGACCCGCAATCATTATTATTTCACGAAGACTATGCTGGTTATCAAATTCAGGGGTGGTTTTCTGGATGACAAAGACGCTGAAAGTTCTCTTTGATGGAACGGTCTTCCGACCTTCCGGGCCTGTCGACCTTGAGGCAGGGAGGAACTATACAATTACCATACAACTCTCCCCGGAGAACTCCGACGCAACCACCGATCCGGCCTTCGATATAGCGTCGCTTGCCGTAGATACCCATATCAGCGACCTCGCAGCGGAGCACGATCACTACCTGTATGGATCGCCAAAGCGGGATACTCATGGGCAATGAGGGGTGTTTTGTTGACACGGGATGCTGGATTGCACTGCTGAACAGGCGTGACCACCTCCACAAAACCGCCGATACGCTCTATAAGCGCCGGATGGAATCCGGATCCTCTCTTGTTACCACCTCCTCCGTGCTCACTGAGACGTTCAACGCTCTCGCCAACCCGCATTCAAGCCGTCTGTTGTCGCATTCCGCCGCCGTCTTGAATCGTCGCCCCGGGTGGAGATCGTCTTTGTCGATCCCGCCCTGTGGTTGCGGGGATGGAATATTTACGAGCAAAGCCTCGATAAAGCGTGGAGTCTCACGGATTGCATCTCCCTTGCGGTTATGAAGGAGCGGGAGATCTCCGACGCCCTGACCGCAGACCGCCATTTTGTCCAGGCCGGGTATCATGCCCTGCTCGTTGAAGGCTCCGGGTGACCGCACCGGGCCGGGCGCGCCGCCCGATGAGGGATGAAATGTTCGGAGCTGGGACGATTTGTTCGAAGTCGAGGTCCGAACATTTGGTCGCGAGCTCCGAACATTTGCCGGGGAACTCCGAACATTTGGTCGCGAGCTCCGAACATTTGCCGGGGAACTCCGAACATTTGGTTGCGAGTTCCGAACATTTGCCGGGGAACTCCGAACATTTGAATACACTACGTAAAATTGCGGAACTTATCCGGTCTCTGAGAAAAGCGCCGAGAGATCGTGTCGAAGCGACGATCCTCTGCCTCTGTGAGGGCAGATACCTGACCCTCGATGAGCTGGCGGATCTGCTGGATCGGAGAAAGGACTCGCTCCGGAACCACTACATCACTCCCATGCTGGAAGATGGCAGGATTGAGGCGAGATACAAGAATATCCGCAACCATCCCCGGCAGGGGTACCGGACGGTGGCCGGGATGGAGATTGGAGGAGGGGCACAAGGCGGCCTCTGATCCCTGGAGGGGCAGGCTCTAAGGTCTTCCGGGGCGGGGGGGACGCCATTGGTGGTAGATCCCGGCCGACCTCCACCTCGGCCCGCCTGAGGATGAGCCGGTAGCCCTCCTCGGGGATCTCGCGCATGGCGACGCGGAGGTGGCCGGACCACATCGTCTTGTTCGTGATGAAGGTGAGGTCCGGGATCAGGGGTTTGAACTCCAGGGTTCGGCGAAGACTGCCACCGGCCGGATCTTCATGCGGCCGACGTCGCGGGTCTTGCGCGGCGGGGGAGGATATCTCTGTTACGACTGCCTCAAGAAGGCTAAGCGGCCGGCGAAGGGAGGTTCTCGAACGCTACATCGAGCATCTCCTGGAGAAAGGTGGGGAGATTCCCCACTCAGGATTTGAAAGAGAAAGAGTCTGATGATCGAAGGGCTCAGCCTCTACCGACCGCCAGGTAAATGGCTGAAGAGCGTGAGGGCGGGATCGGGAGTCCATCCTCCCGGAGCCCCTCGATATGGAGTTCAATCGCTTCATGCATCTGCTCTTCCGCTTCCTCGCGGGTCGCTCCGGTCGCCACGCACCCCGGAAGATCCGGGGAGTAGGCCGAGTAGTTGCCGTCGGTCTGCTCGACTATAACAAGAAATCGATACATTATTCACTCCTCTCTTTCAGTCCTGCCTGTTTGAGGATACTGTTCAGCGTTCCCGGGGCAAGAACATCTGCCGGGTGCCCGGCGATAGTGATCCTGCCAGACTTTGACGGATGCTTATACTGCTGGTGGCTGCCCCGGGTTGCCACAAGATACCATCCGTCTGCTTCGATCATCTTTACGCAGTCTTTCACTTTCATTCTTTCCCTGCCGTTTTACCGTGTGGACGATCGAAACCTCCGGCGGCCCGGGGTGGCCATCGTGTCACGCACCCTGTATGAAACAGTGTATGATGGTGCTCATATCTCTTGCGTTATCCTCTGCGCTGCATGCCTCATCGACCGAAGACCGGCCCGCTGTCGTTCCCTGACCCGGCTTCGAGCACCGTCGTCTCTTCTCGGTCCGGTCGAAAAAGGGCTCGTGGTGAGGGAAGAATCGGGCCGGAGCACATTCTACTAATGTCATGGCGCCGCCCGATGGAGTGTTTGGAGGCGGGAGACTCCTTCGAGGTCGAGGTCCGAACATTTGGTTGCGAACTCCGAACATTTGGATACATTACGTAGAGCAAGAGTGGTGTCGCGCCGTTCGGCAGAATCCCGTGAGTTCCGGCGGGAGGCTGCGCATATGGGCGGCAGTGGATGCCCTCTTCGCAGGAACTACAGAGCGTTCTTGATCTTCGCCTTCAGCCCGGATGCGAACGCCTCCATCGAGCCCGGGTCTTTGAACCCGGCGAGGATCACCTTCCCCGATGAGAAGATGAGAGCGGTCCCCGCATCGCCCCGGTAGATCAGGCCGGGGAACTGTTCGGGCTCGTACTCAACCCGCTCTATCTTGAGCGCGACGACGAGCCGCGAGAGCGGGATCTCGATCTGGAAGTCGTCCATGCCGACGATGTTCCTGACCTCGGGCGGCGATGCGAGTGCAGGGTCGTCGATGATGGGTGAGATGAGGGTGAGGAACTCCCGGTAGGAGGTATCGACCTCGCCGAGGGCTCCAAGGCCGTAGATGATGTATTTCCCGCTCCGGTAGATGGTGGCCTTCCCCCGGGAGAGGAGGATGTAGGCCCCGTGGTAGTTCTCAGGATTGTATTGGTAGTTTGTATCGGGGAGCTCCGGCAACCGCTCAAAAGGGACGGGCTGGTGGAGGTCGCCGGGACGACGTTGATGATCTTCATTCCCGGCTGTGATGGAACTTACTCCCGGAGATACCTTCCCCCGACCGGGACGAACCGCTCCGGCTTCTTCACCGTGTCGTACTCCCGGATATCCTCGAGTTCAAGCGCCATCCAGGGCCGCTTTCGGGGCGCCTCCTTCCTGACCCGGACCCCCTGCCACCGCTCCTGGCCTTCGACGTAGGCTTTTGCCTCCTCCCGGGTGAGGAAGACCGCGTCGCCGAAGGTCTCGAAGAACGCGAACGGATCTTCTGATACGACGATCCGCCTGATCGTCGCTTCCCCGACGTAGCCGGTATCCTCGTGGGACTGGTAGAAGACGAGTTTCATGCCGCTTTTGAGGTCTTTGAAGACGGTGGCGGGCTTGATGAAGACGGTTTTATTGTCCTCGAAGAACCGGGGCATGAGGTGTTTCGGGACGGGGAAGGTGACGCCGACGATCTCGGGCATCGGTTACGCCTCCACCCCGGCCCGCCTGAGGATGAGCCGGTAGTCTTCCCCGGGGATCTCGCGCATGGCGATGCGGAGGTGGCCGCTCCACATCGTCTTGTTCGTGATGAATTTTAGATCCGGGATCAGCGGCTTGAACTCCAGGGGTTCGGGGAAGACCGCCACCGGCCGGACCTTCATGCGGTAGGGGAATACCTCGTCGCCCATCTGCGGCGGGGTGACGAAGAGGCGGGAGTGGTCCTCGTAGGGCTCGGCGACGACTTCATAGGCGCCGGTTATCGCGGAGGGGAGGATGGTGTCGCCCTCCAACTCCCGCCGGACGTAGACGAGGATGGTGTCGCCGGGCTTCACCCGGTGCATGAGGGTTCTGTTCCGCTTTGGTACTCCCCAGATGTGCTTCGTAGCGAGGATCTTGGCGTTCTCGCGGTTCGAGGAGGCGATCCAGTGGGTCATATTGACACTCTCCGCGGCTAAAGCCGGGAGATTCTTGCTTCACCGACCAGGACTTGCACCGCCGGGATTGGCGGTGTAGCGGTCCCGATCTCCACAAGCGTCGATTCGGGTGTGCCCCACCCTACGGAAGCTCGTTTCAGGATATTTTGTGCGGCGTTCAGATCTCGGGGAACCGT
>JAQVVW010000169.1 GCA_028698765.1 Methanoculleus sp.
AGAACCTCGCGTAAGTCCTCTCCCGGTCACCCCGTGAGATACTCGCGGGCCCGGAGGTACGACCCGGGCCGGTCGTGGGCGTGGCCGGCAAGGTGGTTGTGGAGGTTCACGGCGGCCTCTGCCTCATCGAGCATGACGGTGTGGGCGTCTACCGCACTGTTGTAGTCGCCGGCCATCCGATTGTATTCCGGGACGAGCTGGTTGTACTCCGGTTCTCCCCCGACTGGAGGAGTTCCGCCATCTTCGCGTCGAACGCCGCGAGAGCCTCCCTGTCCGCTTCGAGTTCGCGGGTGAGCACCGCAAGTTCCTCTCCGAGTTCCTCGACCCGGCCGCGGGATGCGGTGAGGGCGCGCTTGATCGTCTCGACCTCTCTGTCGGCCGTATAGAGCCGGGGCCCGTCCCCGAACGGTATCACGAGCGGATCGGAGGAGAGGACCGTCCCGTCCGCGAGCGCCGCCGGCGGGATGCCCACATAACTCCTGTTCGTGGTCTCTATGTAGGCATACGTTGTGTTGCGGTAGTAGCATCCGGCACTTTTGACCCCGGCGGCCATGTGCTTCTCCTCCTCAAAGTAGAGGAGCGCGACCCCGTAGCCTTCTCGCGCGAGGAGCCCGACAAGGAGGAGGCTTTTGTCGTCGCAGTCGCCCCTGGCGTCGACGTAGGTCACGATCGGGAACTTCGGTTCTATCGTCGAGGCATCGGTTCTGTAGGGGATCGACTGGACGAATGCGGCGATCAGTTCGAGGTACCGGTCGTCGTCGAGTTCTTCCCGGTTCCGGATCTCGCGGAGCGCCGCGAGCAGGTCGGTATAGAACGGCTCCTGGTGGGAGTCGTTCACGAACGCCAGGTAGTAGATCGGGATCCACTCTTCTCTCGCGAGGTCTTCGTAGAGGTAGAGTTGCCGGTCTGCCTCTTTCGCGCCGGCGTAGACCGCCGGGTCGGGGTCGATCCGGATCGTCTCCTCGCCGTCCCCGAAGGGGAAGGTGTAGACCGGCGCCTCGATCGGGGCCGCCCCCTCGGCCGGCACGATCGCCGGCGGGACGACCTCTCCCCGGTGCTCTCCAAGCCCCGGGAGGCTGCCCGGGCAGCCGGCCGCGAGGATCGCGGCGGCGAGGGCGAGTGCGGTGAGGATTCGTCGCCACATAGTTGTCACATGCCGTCGGGGAGGTCTCCGGGCGAGTCGATCTCGTTCAGGACTGCTCCGCTCTTCATACCTTCTCTTGTCCGCGGGGGTATTTATTTGCCCGGGCGGCCGACCGTTCACTTTCGCCGCGCGGCGGGTAGGTTGAAGGCCGGGAGAGCCCAACTCTGGCCGGGAGTATGGGATTCGATCAGAACTGGCGGTCTGCCTGGTCGCCCTTCATCTGCCGCTTCGAGGACGAGGAGGCCCGGAGGCTCCGTGACGACCTTCTTACCGGATACCGCGACCGTGCGCTCGAGGACGTCTTCTCCGGCCGTGAGGTGGCCTGCCCTTCCGGGACGTGCTACGTCGTCGAGTCCCGGAGTCCCCTCTGTCTCGATGCCCCGGATCCCGACCGGGCGACAGCGGCCCTTCTCGGCGACCTCACCCTGGTTCGCGGGATCGGCGAGGCGACCCGGCGGCGGTTGGAGGAGCGTGGCTGCCGGACGATCGCCGATCTTACGGGGGATCCGCGCTACCGCCAGGACGCCTCCCGGCTCCTCGACTCGATATCGGGAGGGGATACCCGGGGTCTCACGGCGGAGATCGAGCGGCGGCGGCGAAGGAGCGACCCGCTCCTCCTCGAGGCCAGCCGATTCCACGCGCCCGAGGATCTTGTCTTCCTCGATATCGAGACGCTGGGGCTCTCCTCACGGCCGGTCATCCTTATCGGCCTCGGCCGGGTGAGCGGCGGGTCGATCGTCGTCCGCCAGTACCTCTCGCGGTCGGTCGAGGAGGAGGCGGCGGCGCTCGCCGCCGTCCTGCCCGACCTGGAGACTGAGGGGACGGCGCTCGTCACCTTCAACGGCCGGGCCTTCGACGTTCCGTACATCCGTGACCGGCTCGCCCGCCACGACATCCCGGCCGACCTCGCCCTTCCCCACTTCGACGTCCTCCACTTCGCACGCAGGCGCTGGAGGGACTCGCTCGGCTCCTGCCGGCTCGGTGCGCTTGAAGCGGGGGTTCTCGGCGTTGCCCGGGCGGACGACATCCCGAGCCGGATGGTGCCGGAGTTCTACGAGACCTACCGCCGAACAAAAAATCCCGGCCCGCTTGTCCCGGTCGTGGAGCATAACCGGCAGGACATCGTCTCGCTCGCCCGGCTCTTCGCCCTTCTCCGGGGGGACGGCGATGGTGATGCGGCACCATGTCGCGGCTGATCGGAAGGGGGCGGAGAAAAGGAAAATATCGAGACCAACCCCCGGGTTGCCGAAACAATACTTCCTTTGTACCGCGCCCAGCCCGAAGAATGGGTATATTCCCGGGTTATATGTTCACCTAGAAATAAAAATCTAAATGCACGATACCGTGGGTAATCTGTGTTTATTCGCGAATAGGGTGTTAGAGTGAGGGAATTGCAGGTCAAAAATATTTTTAAACCGTGGTTCCGACCTTAGAACTTGCCCCCAATACCTTTTTGCAATTTGTTCCCGTGTTGTCGTAACCTGCCGTGCAGTCACCTGCAGGGTACGCTCATGCCAGATCCTCCTCCTCGAAGATGAAGACCTCCTCGATGGTGGAGTCGAGCGTCCGGGCCACCTTGTAGGCGAGTTTCAGGGAGGGGTTGTACTTCCCCTTCTCGAGGAAGACGATCGTCTCCCTCCTGACCCCGACCTGCTGCGCCAGCTCTTCCTGGGTGATCCCCGTCTTCGCCCGCAGTTCCCGTATCCGTGTCTTCACCCGGCGTCCCCCTTGCGGAGCAAGTGCAGTTCCGCAACACTCGCGCTGATTCCCATGAAGAGGAAGAGGATGACCAGTAACTCCCTCCCGCTCAACCGGACGGTACCAGTGATATCGAGGAGGAGCAGGAGCCCCATAGCGGCGAACGAGACCTGCCAGGCGTACGAGCGTGCGAACGCACGGATCTTACGGAACCGTTCGTCGTCCGGAGGGCCTTCGTCGGTCTTCATCCGCTCCATCACGGCCCCGGCGACGAGCAGCACGCCGAAGGGAATGAGGAGGATGGGTATCCAGGGGTTCAGTTCGGGGAGGATCACGGCGAAGGCGGTTCCGGTGAGGATAGAGATCCCGCCGGCCGCGGCCTGCACCGCCGGCTTCACGCCACGTCCCCCTGCCGGAAGAGGTACCACTGGAAGAGCCGTGCGGAGAGCCCCATCAGCAGGATGGCGGAGAGCAGCACGGTCTCGACGGTGAGGGCGAACAGGCCGAGGTAGTCCACCCAGAAGAGTATTGCGAGGAAGACGATGGTGAGGAGCCAGGAGTAGGAGATACCGTATGCTCCGATCTTCCGTGTCCGCTCGTCCTTCTCCGGCTCGTCCCGGAACCTCCAGTGCCGAACCACGGCCACCGCGAGGATCACGAGCCCGATCGTCACCATAAGCGAGGAGATCGCCTCTGTCCCGTCCACGAGGAACGGGAGGACAACCCCTGCAGCGCCGAGAACCGCTCCCGCCGCAATTTGTATCGCGTATCGTCTCTTCATCGTTGCACCTGTTAGGTATATCTAACATTGTGTTAGAATAATATAACATTACCGGTGCCGGACGCCGGTTCCGGGGACGGGATGCCGGATCAGCCGTAGATACCCTGCATCCTCACGTTTCCTGAGAATCGAAAGGAAGGCCGGCAGCAGCTGCCTGGATGCCCCGACGGAATCGCCGCGTTTGGGCGTCCACGGTATGCGTGGTGCCTGCGGGCAACGGCGAAGCCGGGGAGATGGGTTGGCTCTCTGATCTTCGATGTCTGCAATTTCTTGAGATTTCTCCAAAACCTTAATTTTGGTTGAGATTCTTTGGGTGCTGATCATATCCTACCATGAACAGGGTCGAACCATGAACAGGTTACTGATAGTATCGAACAGGCTTCCGATCAGCATCTCCCGGAAGAACGGCGACCTCTGCCTGCAGCGGAGCGTCGGCGGTCTTGCTACCGGAGTCGGTTCGTTTTACAAATCCTACGAGAGTCTCTGGGTCGGCTGGCCCGGCATGAACGTTCAAAGGAAGCAGGAAGAGGAGAGAGACCGGATCGTCGATGTGCTCAGAAAAGAGCAGTGCCATCCGGTCTTTCTCTCCCCGTACGATATCAAGCACTACTACGACGGGTTCTGCAACAACACCCTCTGGCCGCTCCTCCACTACTTCAACCTCTCTGCAGACTACGACCCGAAGAAGTGGCAGGTCTATCAACGGGTGAACGAGAAGTTCTGCGATGCCGTGATGGAGGTGGCCCGGCCCGACGACATCATCTGGGTTCACGACTACCACCTGATGCTCCTGCCGCAGATGCTCCGCGAGCGC
>JAQVVW010000170.1 GCA_028698765.1 Methanoculleus sp.
GGTCAAAGATACCGTGCTCCTCGTCAACACCTCCCGGGGCGGCGTGGTGGATACGGGAGCGGTCGCGGACGCCCTGCGCGAAGGTCACCTCGGGGGAGTCGCGTTCGACACCTTCGAGGGCGAAGAGGTCTGGATCCAGGAGGAGTTCCAGGGGGCCGGCGAGGCGTCGGAGGACGAACTCCGGGATGCGCTCGAGAGCTTCGGCCTGCTGCACTCCGATAAGGCGATCCTGACGCCGCACAACGCCTTCAACACGCGGGAGGCGGTCGACCGGATTCTCGCGACCAGCATCGAGAATATCAGGGCGTTCTTTGCCGGGAACCCGCAGAACGTCGTCGCCGGGACCTACCCGGTGCCGGCGCCGCCGGCCGGAGGGGGAGCATGAAGCAGGACGCTACCTACATCCGCTGGCTCTCCGATATCAGGAATGAGGACGTCGGCCTGGTCGGGGGGAAGAACGCGTCGCTCGGCGAGATGTATAGCGAATTGACCAAAAAAGGCGTGAAGATCCCCGACGGATTCGCCGTGACCGCCGAAGGCTACCGGCACGTCCTTACATCCGCAGGGATTCTCGACGACCTCAAAGAGGCACTTGCCGGGCTCGACCGCAGCGACGTCGCCGATATCGCAAAGCGGGGAAGGCGGGCCCGCGACCTGATCCTTTCGGCAGGGGTCCCCGACGACCTCTGGAATGAGATCCGGACTGCGTATGATATGCTCTGCGACGAGTACGGGCCCGACGCCGATGTCGCCGTCCGGTCGAGCGCCACCGCCGAAGACCTCCCGACGGTCTCGTTCGCGGGCCAGCAGGAGACTTTCCTGAACGTCCGCGGCTATCAGGCGCTCCGGGAGGCCTACGTCCGGTGCCTCGCCTCCCTCTTCACCGACCGGGCGATCGCCTACCGGGTGGACAACGGCTTCGACCACTTCAAGGTCGCCCTCTCGGTCGGGGTCATAAAGATGGTCCGCTCCGACCTGGCATCGAGCGGGGTCATCTTCACGCTCGACACCGATACCGGTTTCCGGGATGTGGTCCTCATCACCGGTTCCTATGGGCTCGGCGAGATGATCGTCCAGGGCGCCGTCAACCCCGACGAGTTCTACGTCTTCAAGCCGACCTTCCGGAAGGGCTACCGGGCGATCGTCAGGAAGAACCTCGGCGAGAAGCGGGTGAAGTTGATCTACGGCCACGGGGGGACGAAGGAGGTCACCCGGAGGGTCGATGTCCCGGAGGCCGACCGGAAGAGGTTCTGCATCGGCGACGACGATATCCTGACGCTTGCCGGGTACGCCCTCACGATCGAGGATCATTACTCGGAAAAAGCCGGAAAACCGGTGCCGATGGATATCGAGTGGGCGAAGGATGGCGAGACCGGGGAACTCTTCGTCGTCCAGGCCCGGCCCGAGACGGTGCAGTCGCAGAAGGCGGGAGACGTCCTTGAGACCTACCGCCTTGACGAGCGCGGGACGGTGCTCGCCGCCGGAAAGAGCATCGGGGATAAGATCGCCGCCGGGAAGGCCCGGATCATCACCGACGTCAGCCGCCTCTCCGAGTTCAGGCCCGGGGAGGTCCTGGTCTCCGATACCACGACCCCCGACTGGGAGCCCGTTATGAAGGTGGCCGCCGCCATCGTGACGAACCGGGGCGGGCGGACATCCCACGCCGCGATCGTCAGCCGGGAACTCGGCATCCCTGCGATCGTCGGGACGGGCGACGCGACCGAGAAGGTCCCGACGGGTCGCGAGGTGACGGTCAGCTGTGCCGAGGGGGAGGAGGGGTTCGTCTACGATCGAGTCCTCCCGTTCCACGTTGAGAGGACCCGGCTCTCGGACCTGCGGCGGCCGAAGACCGAGGTGATGATGAATCTCGGCAACCCCGACGCGGCCTTCGGATTGGCGATGGTCCCGAACGACGGCATCGGTCTCGCCCGGATGGAGTTCATCATCAGCAGTTACATCAAGGTCCACCCGATGGCGCTCGTCCACTCCGAACGGGTCGAGGACGAATCCGTCCGGCAATCGATCGCGGACCTCACCTACGGCTACCCGGACGGGGCGGAGTACTTCGTCGAGCGGCTCGCGGAGGGGGTCGGGACCATCGCCGCGGCGTTCTACCCGAACCCCGTGGTCGTCCGGACGAGCGACTTCAAGACGAACGAATACGCGAGCCTCCTCGGCGGGGCCTACTTCGAGCCTGCGGAGGCAAACCCGATGCTCGGCTTCCGCGGCGCCTCCCGCTACTACGACGAGCGCTACCGGGAGGGATTCAGCCTCGAGTGCCGGGCGCTGAAGCAGGTCCGCGAAGAGATGGGCCTCACGAACCTGATCATCATGATCCCCTTCTGTCGCCGGGTGGAGGAGGCGAAACAGGTTATTGAGGAACTCGCAAGGAACGGCCTGAAACGCGGTGAGAACGGTCTCCAGGTCTACCAGATGTGCGAGGTCCCGAGCAACGTCGTCGAGATAGATGCGTTCAGCGAGTACTTCGACGGATTCTCGATCGGCTCAAACGACCTGACCCAGCTCGTCCTCGGCATCGACCGCGACTCGGCGGTCGTGGGTGGGGCGTTCGACGAGCGCGACCCGGCCGTCAAACGGATGGTCGCGATGGCCGTGGAGGGCTGCCGGCGAAACCATCGGCACAGCGGGCTCTGCGGCGAGGCGCCGAGCACCTACCCGGAGTTTGCCGACTTTTTGGTGGAGCAGGGGATCGACTCGATATCGGTCGAGCCCGATGCGCTCTTAAAGATTACCCTCCGGGTGGCCGAGGTCGAGGAACGGCTCAGGGGCGCGAAGAAGGCAGCCCCGGTGCCCCGGTGAGGGATATCCCTCACCGGACAAACGGTATGCTGCCGCGGTCGATGAGGCGGTAGGCGTAGACCTTCACCGGGTCCGTGATCACGAGCGCCCAGACGAGCGCGTAGACCCAGACGAAGGCCGCAAGCGGCCAGCCGATGGGCGTTATGATGAATCCATAGACGGTGATCAGGGTCGCGACGGTCTGCGTGACGATAACCGCCCCGAGCAGGACCGGGGCGGGCCGGACGGACCAGAACGGGCCCCGGGTGCGGGCGACGAAGACGGTGAGGTGGCCGGCGACCGCGAGTTTGAGGAAGATGAGCGACCGGATGACGTCGAGGTCGAGATGCAGCGGCCCCTGTGCGATGGCGAGCATGGTAAACGAGGATACGACGCCCACAAACCCGATGATCGTCGCGAGCGTGAGGATCTCGCGCATCTTCCACCGTTCGGGGGACCGGGAGTAGAGGACGTTGTCCCAGGCGATGGTCATGATCGGGATGTCGTTTAAGAGGGCGAGGAGGACGATCATCAGGGCGGTTATCGGGAAGAACCCGAAGATCAGGATCGAGAGGGTGATGAAGAAGAGGACGCGGATGGTCTCGGCGATCCGGTAGGTGACGTAGTGGCTCATGCGCTGAAAGATCCGCCGGCTCTCTTTGATCGCGTCGATGATCACCGAGAGGCCCGGTTTTGTGAGGACGATCGCGGCCGCCGACTTCGCTGCATCCGTTGCTCCCGCGACGGCGATCCCGACGTCCGCCTTTTTGAGGGCGGGGGCGTCGTTCACGCCGTCTCCGGTCATGCCGACGATGTGCCCCCGCGACTGGAGGAGGGAGACGATCCGGTATTTGTGTTCGGGGAAGACCTCGGCGAACCCGGCCGCTTGCTCGACGATCTCCGCGGCTTCTGGGTCGCTCTCCTTGACGAAGGCATCGGCGGTGGCGATCTCGGTCCTGAGGTTCACCTCCCGCGCAACCTCCCGGGCGATCGCTACGTGGTCGCCGGTGACCATCTTGACGTCGAGCCCCATATCCGCCGCCGTTTTGATGGTTGCCGCGGAGTCGTCGCGGGGCGGGTCGTGGAGGCCGAGGACGCCGACGTATACCCAGATGTTGGGGGCGTCGCTCCTTGCGACGCCGAGCATCCGGTAGCCTTTCTTCGCGAAGGTTTCGGAGAGGCGGTCGACCGTCTCGGTAAGGTCTTTTCCTCCGCCGGCGAGGGCGAGGATCACCTGCGGAGCGCCCTTTGCGACCGAAAACTCCCGGCCGCCGCTATCCCGGACCGTGGCCTCGGTACGCTTTATCACCGCATCGAAGGGCTTGAAGCCGGTCACGGTGAAGGAGGAAAGCCGGTCTTTGAGACCCTGCGCCTCCTCTGACTCGATGATCGCGACGTCGATGGGGTCCTGGTCCTCTTCGCGGGACGCGAGGATGGCGGCGAGGATTACGTCGTCCTTCCCGAACCCCTCGAACGGGACGACATCGGCGAGGGTCAGCCTGTTCTCCGTGATCGTCCCGGTCTTGTCGGTGCAGAGGACGTCCACCCCGGCCATCTCCTCGATGGCGACGAGTCTGCTGACGATGGCTTCCTTCCGCGCAAGCGCCGTCGCCCCCACGGCC
>JAQVVW010000171.1 GCA_028698765.1 Methanoculleus sp.
GTTGCCGGGAAAGGAGAGCAGGTTCCGGAGGACAGAGTAGCCCACCTTGTTCGGGCTTGCAGATGCGCCGATAACGGCGATGGATTCCGGATAGAAGAGATCCGGGGGTGCCCGGACGCTGAGGCGGGAGGTGGCGCCCCCGGCGGTATCCCCGACGATGATCCTTGCATCGACGACGCTGGCTCCCTCCTCGTACACGATGACCGGGTTGAGGTCGAACTCCCGGATTCGCGGATCCTCGACGAAACTCCGTGCCATCATCGCGATGACCCGGACGAGCGCCTCCTCGTCCTTGGGTGGCTCCCCCCGGTATCCGCTGATGAGCCGGTAGCCCTCGATTTCGTGGATCATCTCGCGGATCTCATCGTTGGTGACGGGGAGCATCCGGATGGAGACGTCCTCCAGGAGCTCCACCAGTTTCCCTCCAAGGCCGAACGTGATCACCTTCCCAAACGATGGGTCGGTCTTTCCGCCGATCAGCACTTCGAGCCCCGCGGGCATCTGCTTCTCCACAATGACGCCGGTGACCGTCGCCTCCGGGGCCCGGGCGGCACTGTTCTGCATGATGGTATGGTATGCTTCTTCGGCGTCATCCGGCCCCCCGATCCCGGTGATGACCCCGCCGACGTCGCTTTTGTGGACGATCTGCGGAGAGATAATCTTCATGACGACAGGGTAGCCTATCCGCCCGGCGGCCGCCCGTGCATCGCCGGCGCTGGTGGCCAGGTGATGAGGCGGCACGGGTATCCCGCACGAGTCCAGCATGCGGTACCCCTCAGATTCGGTTAACATCCTCTCCGGCATGCAAATCCCTCAACTGTATACCGGTCGTGCCAGGTTGCATGACCGGTCTCCTGTGCCGGAGATTACTCCGGCCGCCCATAATAGTTATGCACCTTGCGGAACTGGACCAGATTTACGCTGAGACACGCGCCGGAGTGGGTATACAGGGTTTGCGTCCCACGAACAGGCAACAATCGAGCGGGTCCGGGATATCGGGATGATCGTTGCAGCGCTCGTATCCGCCGTGATCGTCTCGTTCCTCGGAGTCATCGGATTTGTAGGCCTGGTCTGCCCTCACACGGTGAGGAGACTCATCGGCGACGACCAGCGCTACCTGATCCTAGGCTCCTGCGTGAGCGGCGGAGAACTCCAGAAGGTGAGCATCGCGAGAGCGCTCGTGCAGGAGCCCCGAAGTGGTGACGCCGGAGACCATCGAGGCAGTCTACGGTGTTCCCGTGACGGCCGAGCGGTACAACGGGTTCCGCTTCGTCGTCCCCCTGGCCCCGGGGAGCGCCTGAGAGCCCGGGCCGCCGGAAAACCGCAGTCGGGGTAACGTATAAGCCCACCCTCGCCGATATGCCCGGCCAGGGGCATATGGTGCTCGAGACGTTCATCGGGATCACCGGGATGATCCTCGGGACATTTGGGGCGCTCTTCATCGTCTACGGAGCAGTGATTGCGATGATCGAGCTCCTGGCGCGGGAGATACGCATCAGAGCGATCAGTTACCGCGACATCCGGTGGGTCTTCACCACGCGTATCCTGATCGGCCTCGAGTTTTTCGTTGCCGCCGACGTCATCAAGACGATCCTCGAACCGACGCTCCAGGATCTGGCCATCCTCGGGTCGCTCGTCACGATCAGGACGATCGTGGGTTACTTCCTCGGAAAAGAGGTGAGCGAACTCCCGGAGGACAGAAAGATGTGAGTGAACCGGGATTTCTCGATCACTCACCCTTCCGGTTCGGGAGTGCCATTAAATGCTCGTGCGCCCCGTCGACGACCCTTCTGGAGTTCCCGAAGGTGATCACGCGCAACGCCTCGTCGTGGGGGAGCCACTGATAGGCGATATGCTCGTCCGAGAGCGTCACCTCCGCTTCCGAGGTCTCGATGAGGTAGTAAACGACCTCCTTGTAGACCGTGTGTGCCCGGCGCTGGAAGAAGTAGTGGACTTCCTCACGAAACCCGGGGACGAACACGGCCCGGGTGATCCCGGTCTCTTCCTCCAGTTCGCGGAGCACCGTCTCTTCCTCGCTCTCGCCGCGCATGCCGTGCCCTTTCACCAGATCCCAGTGTCCGGCCCCATACTGCAGGATGAGGTACTGGAGATCCGTATCCCGCCGGACGACAACCGCCCCGTATGATCGCTCTTTCGCCATGGCCCTTCAGTCCTCTGTCGTGGATTCTCCGGCCCCTGCGAGTTCGCGCCCGATGACCTGGAAATCCTCTTCCAGGGCCTCCCGGTATGCCGGGCTGTAGAGTGCGGCGGCGGGGTGGAGAGTGGGGATGAGGCGAACCGGGTGACCGAAGAGGAGGCCAGGGTAGACGGTCCCCCGGATCTCCGTGATCCGATCGAACTCGACGGAGAGGAAGGAGAGGATGTACCTGCTCGAGTGCCGGCCCAGCATCACGATCACCTTCGGGCGGATGATCCGGATCTGCTCCTCGAGGTACGGGGTGCAGGCCTGGATCTCCTCATCCCGGGGGTCACGGTTCCCGGGTGGTCGGTGCTTTACGATGTTCGCGATGAAAACATCGTCACGGGTTAGACCGATCCCGGTGAGGAGGCTCTCGAGGAGTTTCCCCGCCCGTCCGACAAACGGCCTCCCGGTGAGGTCTTCCTGTTTCCCCGGCGCTTCGCCGATGAGCATGAGACCGGCCCCGGTAGCCCCCTCCCCCGGAACCGCGTGATGGGTGTTCTCCCAGAGAGGGCACTTCCGGCACTCGCCGATAACAGCGGCAAGCCTCTCTATCGCTACCTCTCTCCCCGTCTCCTGCACCATGCCCACACTATTGACGATAACTCGTATAACCTTCTTATGCATTGCGTTTTGGCGCCGACCGCATCTCAACCGCCCGGGAACAACCTTCGAAGAGAGGGGGTCCGCACCTCCGGCCACGGATCTCGCCGCCCGGCGCGGCACCGTTTTCGTGCCCATGGAAGGCGGTTCGAATGAAGAAGCGATCCAAGAGGCCCAACGTATAGACGCGCGTCACAGAAATCGTTTATAGAAGGACGCCGAGTCTCAATCATGACTCACGGCACCCGGCAGCCGCCCCCGCCCGGATCGGGTACTATCGGCGGACGGAGACCATCCAAAACCCCTCACGGGCACGACTCCATACCTGCGGAGAAAGCCAGATGAAACAAACCCCCGTTTTCCTTGTTGCGCTGCTGCTCCTGGCACTCGGGGCCGGGTGCATCGATTCGGGGGACGCCGATACACCGGAGACCGTCACCCCTGCCCCGGTCCTCCACTACGAGCGGGGGGATGTCTCGATCCCCATCAACGTCTCCGAGATTCCGGTGAGGGGATTCGATGCCAACGTCACGGAGGCGATCGAGATCGTCCTCGCCGACCAGCGGGCCGGGGCTCTGCTTGAGGGCGGGTGGAAGATCGCCTCGGTCCGGACAGGCTTTGATTACGACTTGAGGACGCATGTCGACGTAGAGTTCCGAAGCGATGAACCGTCACCGTCGTTCTTCATCGAAGTGGACGAACAGGAGGAACGCACCGGCTGGGGGCGCTGCAACGTCCCACGCTGGCTTGGGGGACCGTTTGCAGGTCCTTACCCTGAGGACTACCACCAAAACCAGACGCCCAGAAGGGGCGTTGACTGGATGTATGTCTTCGATCACCACAACGATCGGGTGACGATGGTCTACAACGAAGCGACGATCTTCTACCTCTACCCCTCATATGGGGCGGAATGGCTCGAAGCCGCGGAGGGCCTGGTGGACTGAGCCCCTGCTGCTCCGGGGCGCGCTGTCTCTCCTGCCCGGGCCTGGCCCTGCGGCCCGGTCGCACAGCGAGACCTTCGGTCTTCTCGGGCTCCGGCCGCTCGTAGTCGCATCTCCGGTGCCCCTGCTCCGGCCCTGCGGCCCGTCGCACAGCGAAGACCTTCGGTCTTCTCGAGCTCCGCTCCTCACGGAGCGTCGCAGCTCAAAATTAATACCCCCAAAGAAGAACAGTATATAGAACATCCCGGCGAGCGTGCGGCCCGGCCGCCCTGGAACGGCGGTGAACCCGGATTTAGAACTTCATGCGGGGCGGCAGGACGAATGGAGCTGTTTACACTATGAGCGATATGGATCATCTCAGTTTTGATACGACAAAGATCGATAAGATACAGGAACTGCTCGATCGCGGGGTGACGGTATACCCTTATACCTTTGAGCGCAGGGATACCGTCAGGGAGATCAAGGAACGGTTCTCCGCAATCGAGCACGAGAAGAGCGAGGAAGAGGTCAGCACCGCGGGCCGCATCTACATTGTCCGCCAGCACGGCAAGACGATATTCGCCGACATGGGGGACTCGGGCGGCAGGATACAACTCTATCTCCGGAAGAACGACCTCGGCGAGGAGCAGTTCGACCTCTTCAAACAGTACGTCGATGCCG
>JAQVVW010000172.1 GCA_028698765.1 Methanoculleus sp.
CCGGCGCGATCTCCTCGAACCACCGGGACCGGGTGAGCCTCCCTTCGGCGACCGGCCGCGAGATCTCGGATAGAAAGTTCAGGATCTCCTCGGCCATCGCTCCCTCTGCCGGATGAGGTATGAAATCGTCGTCGATAATGAGCGGCACCACCTCATGCGCCCCGACGACGCCGTTCTTCTGCAGGTCGACCGAGAGCAGGATCGCCTCCTGCGAGATGTTGTGGGGCCAGCGCGGCTCGAACTGGAACATGCCGAGCGAGTAGGCGATGAGCCCCCCGTGGTAGCGTTCGATCGCCTGCATGGTATGCGGGTGGTGCCCGAGGATCAGGGTGGCCCCTGCATCGATGAACCGGTGGGCGAGGGTGATCTGCTCGGGGGACGGGTAGTAGGCCATCTCCGTCCCCCAGTGCAGCGAGATGGCGATATGGTCGCACCGGCCTTTGAGGGAGGCGATATCCTTGAGGACCTCCTCCTCGACCAGCCGGTTGACCGAGACCTCGCGCGATATGGCGAGTTTGCCGATCGTGTAGCCCGCAAACCCGGTCGAGACGCCGTTCCTCTCGATGATGACCGGCTCCTGCCGGTCTTCGGTCGCCGATCCGCCTATGGCGAGGATCTCCCGCCTCTCGAGCGCGTTCAGGGTGTTCTTGAACCCCTCGGCCCCGAGGTCGCCGGAGTGGTTGTTTGCAACGCTCATGACGTCGAACCCGGCCTCCTTCAGGTACCGGGCCGCATCCGGGCAGGTGAAGATCACGTGGTGTTTCTCTGCCGGTTCGCCCGTATCCGAGAGGGTGGTCTCCAGGTTCCCGAAGAGGACGTCTTTATCCTCAAGAAGATGACCGACCTCCCCGAACGGGTATTGATGGTTCGCCGTCCGAACCCATATATCTCCTGTTGCTGTTAGCCTGAGTCTTTGCATGGTTCTCACACCGAAATGCCCCACTGGTCCAGCGGGAGTTCCTGTATCAGGAACTGGTATTTGCCGCGCCGGGTGCGGGGGATCTCATCGACGAAGCGGATGGTCACGTCCACGCCGCCGTCGAATTTTCCGTCGAGTTCTCGGAGTATGCGATCCGTGTCACGGTCACCGTACCCGGTCTTCTTCACGATCCGCAGCAGGACCTCTCCCTCTCTCTCCTGGTGAAACTGGAACTGTGCGACGTTGTCGAAGATGTCGGAGTGCATGTTCACCGCAGTCATCGATACGAGCCGGCGGTTCTTCGTCACGATGAACTCCTGGAGCCTCCCCTCGACCTTCTCGAGCAGGGGATATTCTCTCCCGCAGGAGCAGGCGTCTGCCCCGAGCACCGCGACGTCCATGGTGCGGTAGCGGATGAGGGGGCAGATGGGGTTTATGAGGCCCGTCGTGACTACCTCTCCCATTCCTCCCGGGGCCTCGACGGGCCGTCCGTCCCTCCCGATCAGTTCGACGATGCCGTATTCGGGGAAGATGTGGTAGCGGGTGCTCTCCTCGCACTCGCCGGCAAGGACCGTCTGCTCGGAGTTGCCGTACCAGGAGAAGACCCGGCACCCGAAGGCCTCGGTGAGGAGGTCGCGCTGCCAGGGGTAGAGGTTCTCCGACCCGCAGAGGATGGCCCTGACGGTCGAGAACGGTTCGATGTCGTGCTCCCGCATGTACCGGGCGAGTATCGCCGCCACCGAAGGATACGCCTGGATGAAGCGGGGCCTGAACCGCCGGATCTCGCTGATGTAGGCGGGCAGGGTCTCCTCGGTCATGTGGTGGGAGGACATCAGCAGCCACCGACCGAAGAGGGCCCTCTTCCAGAAGACGTCGTCGCCGGCCGACCCGACGGTGTAGCCCCGGAGGACGACGCAGCGGTCGGTGAACCGGTAGCCGACGCGGTCCCACTGGGTCTTCATGAACGCCCACTCCCGGGCGCGGGAGACCCCTTTCTCGTAGTAGAACCCGACCGGGATCCCGGTGGAGCCGCCGGTGGTGACGTACTCGAAGGCGGACTCGGGGTAGTTTCTGGCCTTCAAATCCGGGAGGTTGGCCTGGAGGTCCTCCCGGGTCAGGAACGGGAGGAGTTCGAGATCCGCCGGCCCCCGGATGTCCCCCGGGACGAGGCCGCGCTCTACAAAGATCCGGCGGTAGTAGGGGACGTTTTCGTAGGCGTGGTCGAGCAGGCGCGAGAGTTCCCGGGCCTGGTAGGCCGCGAGGTCTTCCCGGCTCCACCCCCGGGACTCCCGGAGGAGGGCGTAGGTCTTTCTGAACGCAGAGTATGCGGGAAGGATGCGGAGCGCCCTCGCCGTTACAGAATTATCGAGCCGGAGAGCCCTCAATCCCCGACGATTCATCCGCACACCCATCGGGTTGCTCATGCCTATACTTGGCATTAAACATTTTGCTCCCGGCATGGCCGGCATGGTCGGGTGCGTTCAGAAGAAGTTCTCGGAGTAAGGTATCGCTATCAGATCCCGGCCGGATGCACGGGAAAAATGTTTCAGGAACTCAGGAAAGAGGCTGTTCTCCGGGATGAGCACCCAGACGTCGCCGTATGCATCGGAACCGTTGCCTTCCCACGTTCGGAACGAAACGTCGTCCACGGCGAGGAGGCGGAGTGCGACCATGCCCCTACCTCACGTGCTCCTGTATATATAGGTTTGTCAGCGGGACCGGGCACGGCCGCCCCGCTCGGACGGTGAGCCCGGCCCTGCGGCGGCCGGCTGTCCGAGACGGGGGAGCCAGGGATAGGTATATATGAATCCGGGAGATGATTAGAGGTCGCCGAGCCGCAGGCTGCATGAGAGCACTGGAGTGACGCAAGGTATGACTGCGATCAGAGTCGAGGACAGAGATACCTGGGATACCTTCATCGACGAGAGCCCTTCGGGCCTCCTCTTTCACAAGTGGGACTACCTGCACCTGACGGCAAACCATACGAAGAGCACGCTTCTTCCATACGCGATCTATAACGGCGACGAGCCGCTCTGTCTCTTCCCCCTCTTCTGGAAGCGGATGCATGGCATCAGCGCCGTCTTCTCACCCCCACCCCTCACGGTGATCCCCCACCTCGGGTGCGTGATGAGCGGGAAGTTCGGTTCGCTCAAGCGGAGCAAGAAAGAATCCCTCCTCGCGTTGATCGCGGGAGATATTCGCCGGGAGCTCGACGAGATCTCGCCGAACTACCTCTCGATCTCCTTTGTTCCGGGATTCGACGATATACGCCATTACCTCTGGGACCGGTGTGACGCCCGGGTCCGGTATACCTACACCATCGATCTTACACGGCCGACCGAAGAGATCTGGAACGATCTCCACTACAAACTCCGCAACAAACTGAAGAAGGAGGCGAAAGCGGGCCTTTGGCTGGAGAGATCCGGCGATATCTCCACGCTCCATGCGCTCGTCGCCGATCGGTACCGTGACCCGTCGCTCGACATCCCGCCGATCAAGCGCGACTACCTCGAGGATCTCGTGCGTGCCTACCCGGAGATCGGGGTCTACACCCTCTACGATGCAGAGGACGAGGTCGCGGCCGTGGTTGCCGCCCAGGAGTACAGGCGGTTCCTGCTCTGGATAGGAACCCCGAGGATCGAGAGCGCTCATGCCGGGAACGAGTATCTCCAGTGGCTCCTGATCGAGCGTGCACGTGCCGAAGGCTACCGGACGTTTGAGAATATGGGTGCGAACAACCCCGATCTGGCCTTCTTCAAATCGAAGTTCAACCCCGATCTTACTATGTACTTTGAGATTGAGAAGAAAGACGGCCTCGGCGCGCTCTCCGAGTGGGCATACCGCTCCTTCGTGAAACGGTTGATGATGGCGGCCGGAAGAGTTTAGGGTTCGCCGCCGTCTCTCTCCTCTCCGCTACTCCACTGCACTGGGCAGTATATGGTATCCTGAAACCCGCGGTTCAGGGGGCCCTATGCCCGGAAAAGCCGGAATGAGTAGTGCGTTTGTGCGACCGGCCCTGTTCTACGCCCCGGCACGAATGGCCGGCCGCAGGAGGTAAGGCCTGCCGGTTTCTCCGGCAGAACGGAGGAAGAACCGTTTGCCGGTCGAGATCATCGCCGACTGAGATACCCGGGACGCATTTGTCGACGACAGCCCCTCGCGCCCCTCCTCTTTCATAAATGGGACTTCTTAACGATCACAGGGCAGCATACCGGGGCGAACGACCCGAACCTGATCAACAGGCCGCCGATCAAGAAGAGGTTTGTCCCCTGCATCGACCGAACCGGAGAGTGCCCTCCCGGGGCAGCAGAGCCCCCCGGCCGGTTAAAAACTGTTCGGGCCCCCGCTCCAGGCACTGTCCCGGGAAGATATAAATATACCCTTTGAGGTATCCTGTAGCGGGCGCGGTCTGGCATGACCGATCGCCGGAAGTCAGGCTCTATGGTGCTCGAGTTCATCAAGGACAGGGAATTGTGGG
>JAQVVW010000173.1 GCA_028698765.1 Methanoculleus sp.
GTCTCCCATGATACTCGGGAGGTTCCCGTCCGGTAAGGACGACGCGGTCGATGGCCTTGCCGCCCTCATGCGGGAGGCTGGTATCCGGGCGGAGGCAACCGCCGGGATCAGGACGGATGTCTGGAGCAAGACCCTCTACAACTGCGCGTTAAATCCACTCGGTGCCCTGATGAACGTCCCGTACGGCGCGCTCGCCGATCCGCACGCATGGGGGGTCGTCGCCGCGATCGTCCGTGAGGCATACCGGGTGGCAAAAGCCGAAGGCGTCGCCCTTCCCTGGGAGACGGCGGAGGCCTACCTCGAGTATCTCCGCACCGACCAGCTCCCCGCCACGGTCACCCATCACTCGTCGATGCTCCAGGACATCGCTGGCGGGAGGAAGACCGAGATCGACTTCATGAACGGTGCGGTGGCGGCACTCGCCAGGAAGCACGGCATCGAGGCACCTTACAACACCTGCATCGCCGAACTGATCCGCTTCCGGGAGCGGCTCTGACGGCCGGGAGGGAGGAGCATGCGATCTGCGATAGTCCTTGTCGGCGGAGCGGCACGCCGTGCCGGGGGGCGGGAGAAGTATTTTTTTACGTTCCGGGGCAAGACCTTCATCGACCGCCTCATCGACACCCTGAAGGAGGCGGTCGACGAGATCGTGGTCGTTGCGCGGGATCCCGGGCAGTGCGAGCGGTTCAATCATCTCGGGAATATCCAGTGCATACCGGATCTCAGGAGAGGTCTCGGCCCCATCGGCGGCCTGCACGCGGGGGCGCTTGCGGTGCACGGCGAGTATGTCTTCGTTGCCGCCTGCGACATGCCCTGCATCCATCCGGGGGTGGTCAGACTGCTCTTCGACGCTGTGGCCGGTTACGACGCTGCCATCCCCAGCTGGAACGCCGATATGCTCGAACCGCTCCACGCGGTCTACCGGAGAAGCGCACTGCTTGATTATCTTGAGGAGCACGATTCGCTCTCGGTCCGGGCGATGATCTGGAGTCTCAATACCCGGTACGTGGGCATGGAGGAGATCCGGGAGATTGATCCCGACCTGCTGACGTTCACGAACATCAACAACCTCGAGGACCTGGAGTCGATCGGTCCTGCGGCAGGAGACGACACCGACGACCTGCGCGACGCTCGCTGAGCGCCGATCTTCGCCGAGGGCCCTGATCCCGTATGCGTGCGGGAGATTACCCTGCCTGCCGTATCCCTGCAGACATCTCTTTTCTTGCCCCCGGGCCGGCGAGTTCCCGGACCGGTTCTCCTACCCCTCAAAATGTTCTACCGGCCCTCCCTAATCCATGGCAACCCCGGCCCGGCCCGCTCCGGGTTCAGGCAGGAGCCGGCGAACCGTCCCTGAATCCGGAGGCGGCAGGTTGCCCGAAAAATATATATACTCTCTCCGAGTAGTCAGGCCCTGATGTCATCGGGGGAAGTGACGTTGTCCAGCTCTACCACCAGGGTCCGGCGATGCCGGGCAAAAGTTATCGCAAGACCGCTCATTCTGTTCTGTATTCTTACCGCCGCCCTCACCGGGGTTGTCTCAGCCGACGAGGGGGAGTATGTTCCCGTCTGGAGCCTGGGGGCAGGCGGCCCGGTCAGTTCCGTGGCGGTCGCGCACGACGGTTCTACGATCGTTGCCTCTGCGGGTTCGACGGTATACCTTCTCGACCAGGAGGGCAACGTCCTCTGGCAGAACTCCGTCGGTTCCAGCGTGAACGGCGTCGGGATATCGCCCGAAGGGTCGCGGATCGGCGTTGCTGCGGACAAACTCTATCTCTACAACCGGGACGGAGACCTGCTCTGGACGGTGAAGACGGGTTTTATCTACCGGAGCGTAGATCTCTCGTCAAACGGGGCGTATGTCGCCACCGGCTGCGACAACGGCGCGGTCTACATCTTTGATAAAAACAAGAAGCAACTCTGGGACTACGATATGGGGACCGACAGCTATGGCCTTGCGATATCGGAGAACGGCCGCAGGATCGCGATCGGCTGCGACAACCAGGGCGTCTACCTCCTCAACAGCAGGCAGGGCGAGTCCTGGAGTTACGGAACCGGGAAGCTGGTGAGGGGGATCGACCTCACCCCCGACGGGCGGTTCGTGGCGGCTGGGTCGGTCGACCGGTGCCTCTATCTCTCCACGGGGGAGGGTGAACACCTCTGGAAGTATCCCGTGGAAGAGGCCATCACCTCGGCGGCCCTGACGAACGAGGCTGACAGGGTCTTCGCTGCGGCCGGCAAGACGATCCACGTCCTCGACCGGACGGGAGCCAGGGCCCAGGAGATCGGCCTCGCCGGACGTGTGGAATCCGTCGCAGTGACCCCTGATGGTTCGTTCCTCGTCGTCGGGGGCGGCGAGGGCGATCGGTCGATCCGTCTCTTCACAGACGATCCGGACCTTGTCGAGGCCTGGAATCCGCCGGAGGCTCTGATCGACGAGACCGAACAGCCGGACGAGGCGGCGGCAGACGCGACCGTCTCCCCGGCACCCGAAAACACCGGCACGGGTACGGGGGGAGTGAGCGCCGGGGCAGAGGAAGTCCCGATGACCTCGAGGGTCTTCGGGTGGGTGGAGAACATCATCTCCCTCCTCTTTGAACCCCAGGATGACTTCCTGGCCTGACCCACTCTTTTTGGGCAGGATGAGGGTTCAGACCCGGTGCCTGCTCCCGCTCGCGTCGCGTGCGTAACGCCCGAACTCGCTGTCGAGCAGGACGTCGCCGGAGAAGACGGGGCCGTCCCTGCAGACCCGCAGGCCGTGCGGGTCGGTGCAGCACGACCCGCAGAGACCGACCCCGCATTTCATGTAGCGGTTTATGGAGAACTGCCCCCGCTCCGCACACCCTTCCCGGTCGAGGATGGCGAGGACCGACGCCATCATCACCTCCGGCCCGCAGATGCAGATGTGGTCGAAGTCGGCGAGGTCCACCCTCGATATGAGTTCCGTCACGAACCCGTGGTGGCCGGCGGTGCCGTCGTCGGTCGCGACCATCAACGCCGCCGCACCTCGTATCCGGTCGGCGAAGAGGAGTTCGGAGGCCGTCCGCGCGCCGAGGAGGAAGGTGTCCACCTGCCCGGCCTCAACAAGCGGCAGCAGCGGGGAGGTGCCGACGCCGCCGCCGATGGCGAGCGTCCTCCCGGAGACGGAGAAGCCGTTCCCGTAGGGGCCGCGGATCCCGATCCGGTCGCCCGCGTGCATCGCAAAGAGGGCAGTTGTCGCGTCTCCGACCTTCTGAACGGTTATCGAAGACGGTGAGGAGAGCCCCATCGGAACCTCGTCCACGCCCGGGACCCAGACCATCACGAACTGGCCCGGCCGCGCTGCAATCTTCCGGTCGAAGACGAACGTCCTGATCAACGGCGTCTCCTCCACGATCTCCGTTATCATGACCCCTGCGGGCATCTGCTCATGCATGGGCGCACCCCACGATCTCGTCCGCATCGATGCCGTCGGGGGCATAAAGGTCGTCAGCTATCGCAGCAAAGATACCGATCTCGTCGATGACCGCGCTCCCGATCTCGACCGCGCTCGCGCCCGCCATCATCATCTCGACGACGTTGTCGGCTGTGGAGACCCCGCCGCACCCGACGATCGGGATGGAGCATGCCTCGTAGAGGTCGTAGACGCACCGGACCGCGACGGGGAAGATGGCCTTCCCCGAGAGCCCGCCGAACCGGTTCCCGAGCACCGGCTGGCGGAGCGCCGTCGATATCCGCATCGCTTTCAGGGTATTGACCGCGACGATCGCGTCCGCCCCGCCGCGCTCCGCGGCCGCTCCGATCTCGGCGATATCAGCGACGTTCGGGGTGAGTTTCACCCACGTCGGGAGACCGAGAGAGGCCGCCGCCCTCGTGCACTCCTCCACAAGAGCCGGGTCGCTGCCGATGGCCGCCCCGTAGCCCTCCGCGTGGGGGCAGGAAAGGTTCAGTTCGAGCCCCGAGGCCTTACCGGCAAACCAGCCGGCGACCGTCCGGAACTCTTCGGGTGTTCCCCCGAAGATGCTCACGATCACCGGCTCCTCTTGAAGGGCGGTCAGTTCCTCCACGAACGCGGCCGAGGGGTTCGGCAGGCCCATGGCGTTGATGATACCGCCGTCGACGACGACCAGGCAGGGTCCGGGATGCCCCTCTTTCGGATTCGGGCCGATAGACTTTGTGACCACACCGCCCGCTCCGTTCGCGAGGATACGGGCGAGCGACGCCCCGGTGGTTCCGAGGATGCCGGCCGCCAGGAGAAGGTGATTCTTCAACCGGATGCCGCCGACCTCGACAAGGCCAGGATACAGCGCAACCATTGAAAAAAGGTGGGAGCGGGGTATTATTATATTCTCGCGCCAAGTATATTGACGAAGAAGCATGTGCTCCGCTCTCCGGATACCGGTGCAGGAGGCGGTAAGGTG
>JAQVVW010000174.1 GCA_028698765.1 Methanoculleus sp.
ATAAATGCTGCAGGCGCATAGGATTGTACATGTCGAACGAGGACCGGGCCGCCCCGGCTCCCGGAACGAAACTCCGGCGCGAACTCGGCCTTCCCGCGGTCACCCTCTCGGGCGTCGGGATCATCCTCGGGGCCGGTATCTACGCCCTGCTCGGGGAAGCGGCCGGCATGGCCGGAAACGGTGTCTGGCTGACGTTCGCCGTCGCCGCCGCCATCGCCGCGTTCAGCGCATTGAGTTATGCCGAACTCTCGTCGATGTACCCCCGTGCGAGCGCCGAGTTCGAGTATGTCTCGAACGCCTTCGGGAGGAGGCTCGCGTTCGTCGTCGGGTGGCTGATCGCCCTCTCCGGGATCCTCGGGGCCGCGACCGTCTCGCTCGGTTTCGCCGGCTACTTCTCGGATCTCTTCGGCGTCCCGGCTCTCCCCTCTGCGATCCTGCTCCTCCTCGTCCTTGCCGGGATCCTCCTCTACGGCATCAAGGAGACCGCCCGGGCCGCCATCGCCATGACCCTCGTCGAGGTCGGCGGCATCGTCATGGTCATCCTGATCGGCCTCCCGTATCTTGGACGGGTAGACTACTTCGAGATGCCCTTCGGGGTTCCGGGTCTCCTGCAGGCCTCCGCACTCGTCTTCTTTGCCTACATGGGGTTTGAGGAGATCGTGAAACTCTCGGAAGAGACCAGAAACCCCGAACGAACCATCCCCCTCGCCCTGATGATCGCGCTTGCCATCTCCGTCGTCCTCTATATCCTGGTCTCCCTCGCCGCCGTCTCCGTCGTCGGATGGGAGCAGCTCGCCGCCTCCCGGGCACCCTTCGCCGACGTCGCGGCCGTCGCCCTCGGTCCCGCGGCGTTCACCGTCATCTCCGTCATCGCCCTCTTTGCCACCGCAAACACCGCCCTCCTGATGATGATGGCGTCCTCCCGGATCATTTACGGGATGGCCTCCTCGTTCTCGCTCCCTTCGGTCTTCGCCCGGGTGCACTCCCGGACACGGACGCCCTGGGCGGCAACCATCGCCGTTGCACTCGCCTCCATGGTCTTCCTCTTTGCCGGCGAGATCGACTTCGTTGCAAGCATCACGAACTTCACGCTCTTCGTGACGTTTGCTATCATCAACGCGTCCGTGATCCTGCTCCGCTACCGCGCGCCGGGCGTGGCCCGGCCGTTCCGGATACCGGGCAATATCGGCAGGTTCCCGGTCATCCCGGCCGTCGGGATCGTCTCGACCCTCCTCCTCCTCACCCAGCTGGAGTCTCTGGTGTTGATGGTCGGCGGGGTCATGGTCGTTATCGGTGCGCTGATCGCCCTGTTCGGCGAGCAGGGATCGGCCGTCCCCTAACCTTCTCCCGGCTCTTTTGCCCGGTAGCGCTCGATCCCCCCAACCGCTTCCAGTCTCCCGTCCGAGAGGACGGATATGGCGCCGTGGCCGCATGCGACCAGGCACCGGCGACCACGCGGGGCGAGTTCTTCGTCTGTCTCCCGGATCAACTCAAGCAGCGCCTTCCTCTCCTGGCGTGCACGGTCGCTGTCGACGTTGACCGAGGTCACCAGGAAGTCGGCGAGCGAGTTGTAGCGCTTCCGCTCCTCGTCGAGGCTCCCGAAGTTGATCAGGGTGTCGGCGGTGAAGATGATCCCGTGCGTGGGGCAGAAGAAGTAGACCTGGCCGTGCATGTGCCCGCCGAGGGATTCCAGCACCTCGAACTCGAGGTCGTGGACCCTGAAACGTGCGAGGACGGGAAATATCGAGCGCATGCCGTTCCGTCCCGCTGCAAAGACCTCGGGGTTCTTCGGGGGGGTGAACTGCGAGAAGAGGTTGATGACGGTCGTGTAGACCTCTTCGAGGATTGAGGATTCGCTGCGCGACCCGTAGGCCCGGTTTGCCCGGCGGATGATCTCGAGCGACCCGGTGTGCGTATACGCCTTTGCGTCGAAGAACCCCGCCGCCCCGCAGTGGTCGGCGTCGGCGTGGGTTATGTAGATCTGTTTGATCTTCCCCGGATCCCCGAGGTCATAGTGCCGGAACATCCGGACGGCGTCTTCGTGGTAGACCCCGTATCCGGTATCGATCATCACCGTCTCGTCCGGGGCGCGGAGCAGGAAGATGTTCCCGCCGCCCGGCATCTGGAAGCAGAAGACCTCGACGTCGTCGGTGAGGCCGATGCGCTGGACGTCGGCGTAGAACCGGTCGCCGGTCGTGTTCTTGAGTGTCCGGCCGGTGAGGAGGATGGACTCGAAGACCTCTCTCGGGTCCTGGCCGAGGCTGTTGAGTTCCTGGACGATGTGGTTGACGTCCTGCAGGAGCGAGAGCAGGAACTCGTCCTCCGTCGTCCCGATCAGCCCCCGCACCGTCTGGGCGAACCGGACGTAGAAGACGGTGTCGTCGAGCTGCTCGCCGGTGGTGTCGTACTCGAGGATCTCAAGCCGGTAGCGGGACTTCAGCCGGTCGAGCAGGCTCTCGACGATCGCGGTCTCTTCGACGTTCAGGCTGATGGTGACTCTGCCGGGGTCGCACCGCCGGTCGTCGAAGTCGATGTAGGCGATGTTCGCCCCCGCCCCGGTGATGTAGGTGAGGAGCTCGAAGAGAGATCCGGGCTCGTGGGGAAGGTGTACGGAGAATTTGAGGAACCCGAGGGTGGGGAGCGACTCCTGGAGGTAGCCGAGCGCATGGAGGTCTTCTTTCATCCGGGAGTATCCCTCCGGTTCTGCGGCAACCTCAAAGAAGACCGTGGCGGGATCGATCCGGCGGTCGTACTGGATGCGGATGATGTTACCTGAGTAGGACTTGACGATCTCGGCCACGCGATGCAGCGCGCCCGGTTTGTCGGGCATTCTGGCGACAAAAGAGTATTTATTCACCCGGTTCACCTTGTGATTCATAGAGGTGAGCGACCGTTCTATAAGCACTTTTTTGTGTGGTGCGGCACCCCTGACGAGAAAAGGGAGGCGCTTGCGGCCGCCGATCATGCCGCCATGAACTTCCGGCACACCGCCTGCGCCCAGGCGCGGACGACCTGAAAGTCGCGGAAGTCTCCGGTCGTTGCCCGGATCATCTTGATGATGGTGCGGTCGGTGAAGGAGAGGCCGCTGCTCTCCAGTCTGCCCGGGAAGATACCGACCTCCATCGGGTTGACGAGCAGCCTGACCGAGTCCATTGATGCTTCCGCTTTCCTGAGGATCTCGGGGCTTCTGTTCGTGACCGTGAGACCCACGGCGAAGTAGGCGACCGGGATGGTGCGCAGACGCTGCTGGTTTCTCTCGATGAATACCTGCGGTTCCGGGAGCCATTTCCCCATGTATATCGGGCTCCCGATGACGGCGGCACGGTATGGGGAGAGATCCTGGACTTCCCCCACCGGCCGGACATCGACATCGACGCCCGTTTTGCGGAGTTCGTCGCCGATCGCTTCCGCCACTTCTGCGGTAGAGCCGTAGCGGGTAGCGTAGGCAACAAGAATCCTCTCTGTCATGAGTAGGTACTTCGTGTTCGACCGGTCTTATTCGTTGCGGGCCGGGTTATCTTCTTATGGGTTGATCCCCCTTTAGGTTCGATGGCGACTAGAGATGAGGATGCCGAACGATGGTATCACAGAGGTCAGGCTCTCTGCACCACCGGATGTTTCACCGATGCGGTCGTCTGTTACGATAAGGCACTTGAACTCTCTCCCGACGATCCCGTCCTCTGGAGGAGGAAAGGGTTTGCTCTCATCAAGGCCGGCCGCTACGACGAGGCGGTCGCCTGTTTTGACCGGGCGCTCGCCGTAGACCCCGACGATGCGACGACATGGCAGCGGAAGGGCTACGCTCTCGCGCACCTCGGGGAGCACGACAGTGCGGTCGCCTGCTGTGATCGGGCGCTCAGTCTTGACCCGGAGCACGTTCTCGCCTGGCAGAGCCGGGGCTGGGTGCTCGGGACGATGTGCCGCTACGACGAGGCGGTGGAATGTTACGAGGCGGTTCTCTCGATCGACCCGGAACGGGGGTCGGCGGCCTGGCACCGGGACCGGATGCGGGAGAGGCGGGGTCTCGCGGCGCTCGATGCAGAGATCCGGGAGGCCGGGCGGGTCGTCGAGGTGCCGGCCTGCATCCGCGATGTGGCCCGGGAGCGCGACTACGGGAACGTGGATCTCGCGCGGGCGGTGCTCCGGGAACTGGTCGGGCGGGCGGAGCGGGCGGCGATCCAGCTCCGGTGAACGCCCCGCAGCAGCGCCGGCACTCACCCGGTCGTTCTTTTCTTCATCCCATAAATTAATTCTATGGGCAAATACGAGTGAACTACCCCGCCCTGAAGGGCGGGGCTTCCTGCTTCATGGACAACACTTGCATCACAGAGATGTGATGTAGCGGTATCGTCTCCACAGGCTCGAAGGGCTGTTCCAT